>JAHFFQ010000001.1:12566-28751 GCA_023247875.1 Candidatus Omnitrophota bacterium
ATCACCACCCCCAAAACTACCGCTGTCTTGCTCATCTTGCCTCCTCCTTATAATTGTACATTTGTTTTATTATTACGCGGTTAGAACCCGTGGCTGGCGCTGAAGTGGAACCTGCCATTGCCGCGGTTTTCCTCACCGGGAACTTTATCCATAGGTATACCATAATCCAGCATTATCGGGCCGATCGGGGTCTTGATACGCAGGCCCAAACCTATGCCGGATTTAAGCCTTCCGGTATTAAGCGGGCTGGTTGTATTCTTGTTGGAGAAAATATCCCCTATTTTTTCCCACACATTACCCACGTCATAAAAAGCCGCTATTTTTAAGAAGCTGAATAAAGGATAAGTATACTCTATATTGCCCACTACCATGGCGTCGCCACCCAAAGGATCATTAGAGCCCGGATCAACCGGGCCGACCTTTCTTTCCTCATAACCCCTGATGGTGTAGGCGCCTCCGGCGAAGAACCTTTCGTAAATGGGGATCTTCTTAGTGCTGCTGTAGGGATCAGCCAGGCCGACCCTTCCTCTTAACTCAAGCACTGCTCCCCGGGGCATGGGGAAATAATGCGAAGCACGGCCGACGAATTTCCAATAATCCTTATCCCCTCCTACCGGGCCGCCGGCAAAATCAAAAGCCCCGGTCACCAGGTTACCTTTTCTGGGCTCAAAAACATTGTCCCTTGAGTCATAAGTCAGGCTCGGAGAAACAACACTGACTCTATTCTTCCCCACCTCATCCATCAGATCACTGGTGGCATCACTTGAAGGGTTGCTGATATCTATCTCATCCAGGCGGTACATGATATCCGCCCGCAGGTATTCCGACAGTTCTCTACCGAGGCGCAGGTCCCCTCCGGTAACCTTTTCGTCATAACCGTATCCTACATCGGAATCACGTTTGTGCGTGCGGCGGTACAGGTCAAAACCGAAAGCAACAGGATAATCAAAGAGCCAGGGCTCGGTAAAACTCAACTCATAACCGTTGCTCAAGTTTCCAACGGAGGCGCGCACCTTCAGGTCCTGCCCTGCCCCGGTAAAATACGGCCAGTTCTTCCAGTCAAAATTCTTCTGCTCTATCTCCACAAAGCCCACGAACTGGTCAACCGTAGAGTAACCGCCGCCGAAGCTGAATGACCCGGTCTTGGTCTCTTTCACATCCACGACCAAATTCTTCTTATCCGGCTGCTTGGTCTCCTCGGTATCATAGCTGACCTCTTCGAAATACCCTAAATTCTGCAGCCTCTCCTTGCTGCGGCGCAATTTCTCGCCGTCAAATTTATCTCCCGGATGGATCCTCATTTCCCTGCGCACAACCACATCCTTGGTTTTGATATTCCCGCGTATCTTGATCTTATCCACGTAGGCAACCTGGTTTTCGGTGATCGCGTAGGTTATGTCCACCCGCCCTGTCTCCGGATTTACGATAGTCGTCTCCTGGACCTGCGCGGAGATGTAACCACGGTCAAAATACAGGCCCTGGATACCGATAATGTCCCTCTTCATTGCCTCCTGGCTATAAACCTTTCCCGGGACGCAGTCAGTCAGGCGGCTCAAGATCTCTTTTTCGCTGATATCTTTATTACCTTGCACGATAACCGAGCCCACAAGATATTTCTTTCCTTCCGTGATCTTGATCGTGATATACAACAAAAAATTTTTGGCGGGATCAACCTTTACTTCATTATCCACCGCAACATCCGTGAAGCCTTCCCGCTGATAAAATGATTTTACCCGCTCCATATCCTCTTTGAGCACCTCATCCTTTAAAACCCCGGCATTAAAGAACCAGGCGCGCTTGGTCTTCAACAGCTTCAGGATACGCCCCGCTGAAAAAGACTTATTGCCCTGGATAATGATATCTTTGATGCGCACCTTCCTGCCCTCTACGATATTAAAATAGACCTTGGCCTTGTTCGTCTGAGCGTCAACATCAACCTTATAGGTAATATCCGCCTGGCTGAAACCCATTTTTTCGTACATCTTCTGTAATGTACGCACATCTTCAGCCAGAGAGGGGTAATCCAGATACTGCGTTTCGCGGGATTTCAGCTGCTGCTTCAATTTCTCATCCTTCAGGGTGATTCGGGTGATCCCCGCAAAACTGATCTTCTCGATGATCGGCCTTTCGCTGACCGTGATAATAACCTTTAATCCATCCTTATAATCCTGCGTGTCGATTTTTATATCGCTGAAGAAACCGAGGAGATAAAGCCTTTTCAGATCATCGCTGATAATATTTTCCTGGTAAAGGCTGCCGATGCGCGTCTTCATCTTGGAAACTATGACATTGGTAGAGATGGCCTTATTGCCCTTGACTTCTATGGCAGTAACATTCTTTAGGGCTGACGGCACGGGTTCGGTGGAGGGGGGGGTTTGAGCCTGCTTAGGCTGCCGGCCGGAATTTTCTTCGGCAAAAGCAGAATAACCGGTACCCAGGAGGAAAAAAGCGGTTAAAAGTATTAAGATTGATCTGCGCATTTATGGATATTATATAGGAGTGGCGCCTTTAAATCAAACAAATTATTCTACCCGGGCCAGGTTATCAAACCTGGTAAATTCTTTGATAAAAGCCAGTTTCAGGGAACCTACCGGGCCATTACGCTGCTTGGCAATGATCGCCTCGGCTACCCCCTGGTTATCCGGTGAAGGATTATAATACTCCTCCCTTAAAATAAGCACGACCACATCGGCGTCCTGCTCGATGGCCCCGGATTCCCTCAAGTCTGAAAGCTGCGGGCGATGATCTGTACGTGATTCCACCGCGCGGGATAGCTGGCTGATGGCAATGACCGGGACACTCAACTCGCGCGCCAACGCCTTAAGTGAGCGCGATATCTCGGAGATCTCCTGCTGCCTGCTTTCCATGTTCATGGCCGAGCCGCGCATCAGCTGCATGTAATCCAGAATGATCAATTTTATGCCGTGATGCGATTTCAGGCGCCTTGCCTTTGCGCGCAGCTCCATCACGGAGATCGCCGGCGTATCATCAATAAAGATCGGCGCCTCGGAGAGTTTGCCCGCGGCGGCTGTCAGGCGAGGCCAGTCGCTGGTAGCCAGATAACCCGTCCTTACTTTATGCGCGTCCACCCGCGCGTGGGCACAAAGCATCCTCTGCACCAGCTGCTCCTTGGACATCTCTAAGCTAAAAATCGCGGTAGGCACCTTCTCGATCACCCCGGCATATTCGGCGATCCCTAATGCAAAAGCACTTTTGCCCATTGAAGGCCTGCCGGCAATGATGATCAGGTCCGAAGCCTGTAACCCAGCGGTCTTGATATCAAAATCCACATAACCGGTAGGGATACCGGTGACATGCGCCTTGTTCTGATAAAGCCTGTCGATCGTCTCGATAGAATCCTTGACGATCTCCTTTAAATGCAGGTAAGTACCCTGATTTCTCCTATCACTTACCTCAAAGATAAGCCGCTCGGCTGAATCTACGACCTCGGCAATATTACCCTGGCTTTCATGGCACAGGGAGATGACTTTGGTTGAATTGTTGATCAATGTCCTTAAGATGTACTTCTCGCGGACGATATTGGCGTAATGGTTGATATTGGCGGAAGTTGGCACCGCGTTGGCCAGGGAGGTAAGGTAGCTTGCCCCGCCGACAGCTTCAAGGAAGCCGTCCTGCTTTAAGGCGTCGATGAGGGTGATCAGGTCCACCGCTTTATTGGCGTTAAAAAGGTCGCTTATCGCCTGGAATATTTTTCTGTGCGTATCCTTATAAAAACAGTTAGCGTCCAGCTTCTCGACGGCGCAGGATACCGCCTCCTCATCCAGAAGCATGGAGCCCAGTACCGCCATCTCTGCCTCAAGGTTCTGGGGCGGGAGTTTATCCAGTATTACGTCCTGCGGTGATATTATTTTTTGACTACCCATAGTTTAAGTTTAGCGGTTACTTCCGGATGCAGTTTTATCGGGATCTCATATACCCCCAAAGATCTTATCGGTTCAACCAGGTCAATAAGATTTTTATCCATGGAAAAGCCCTCATCCTTCAAAGCGGAGGAAATATCACTGGCGTTTATGCCGCCGTATAATCTTTCCTCTCCCTGGGTCAATGCGGAGATAGTCAGGGTTAAGCTGCTTAAGCGCTGCTGCATGCCTATAGCCTCATCCCTGGCCTTGGCGTCCTGAGCGGACTTCAAGCTCGCTTCATGCTCCAGCTTTTTTAAGGCCTCTCCTGTGGCGGGTACAGCCAGATTACGGGGGAAAAGAAAATTCCTGGCAAAGCCTTCTTTGACCTTTGCCACCGCGCCTGCCTTGCCTATTGTTTCCACATCCTTCTTTAAGATCACTTCCATAGTTTTAGCGGGTATAAGGAATAAGCGAAAGGAACCTGGCCTTGTTGATCAATTCCCTGATCCTTCTCTGGTGCCTGGCGCAATTGCCGGAAAAACGGCTGGATACGATCTTGCCCCTCTCGGTAATAAAAACCTCCAGCCTCTTGATATCCTTATAGTCTATGCTGCCTAATTTATCCGCGCAGAACCGGCAGAACCTCTTTCTCACCGGGCCGTGCAGGTCCTTCTTTTTCTTGATGATCTTCTTGTCCTTTCCAAAACCCCTGGTCTTAACTTTCATTTGCTTCTTCCTCGCTTTCTGCCAACCATGTTAATTCACTGCTGGGTTCAACAGCCGGATGCTCTGACTCTGCCTGCGCCTGGACTGGCTGCTGTCCGCTTTGCGTTTTACCGGAAGGCGCTCCCATGAACTGCACCCGCTCTGCCCTGACCTCGATCACCGAGCGCTTGGCACCGGCATTATCCTCCCAGGAGCGGGACTGTAGCCTTCCCTCGACGAAAACAGCGCTTCCTTTATGCAGATACTGGTTGCAGGTCTCTGCCTGCTTGTTCCAGACCACTGCCGTTATAAAACAAACCTCTTCTTTTAATTCCTGCTCCTTGGTCCGGTACTTGCGGTTCACCGCCAGGCGCAGGTTAACTACTGCAGTACCCTGCGGGGTATAGCGTAACTCCGGATCCTTGGTGAGATTCCCCATTAATAATACTTTATTATAGCTGGCCATATATATTCTCCTAGCCCATAAGGGCACACCCGCGCAATTCCGCTAAGCGCGGGGTGTTATGCGTCCATTCGGGTAAAAAGCACCCTTAATATATTCTCGTTAAGCTTGTAGGCATGGCGGATATCTTTGATCGCCTCAGAGGGCGCGGTAAAAGCCGCCAGGTAATAGACCCCCTCGCCAAACTTATTTATCGGAAAGCAGAGTTTCCGCCTCTCAGCCCAGACCCCTGATTGAGAAACCTGGCCCTTATACTTGATTATAGCGTCATCGATCTGCTTGAATAACCCCTTTTTATCTTCGTCGGATAAATCCGGCTTGACAATCACCATCGCTTCATACTTATTCATTTTTTAAAGCTCCTTTTACGTTAAACATATTCATGGTTTCCTCTGTTCCCTTTTCCACCCAGCTAAGAGCGCATGCGACGGCTCTTTCTTTTACCTCGTCGATCAACGGTTTTTCTCTCCTTGAAAAACCCGTAAGCACGTACCTGGCGGCATCCGTTGATCCTGGCGGCCGGCCTATTCCGATACGCAAGCGGCTAAACTCCCGCGTACCGATTTGCTCAATGATCGACTCCAGGCCCCGATGACCGCCGCTTGTTCCGAAAGGCCTTAACTTTATCCTACCCGGCTCAAGATCCAAATCATCACAAACTACCAGAAGGTTCTCCGGAGTAACCCTGTATTTCTTGAGCAGGGCTTTGACCGCTATCCCGCTTAAATTCATAAAGGCCTGGGGCATGGCCAATATTATTCCGTGCCTGCCCAGGCTGGATGCGCCTGTTATGGAAAAAACCGAACGGTCTCTTTTAAGAACGGATTTTAAAGAACGGGCCAAAGATTTGATCACCGAGAATCCGATATTATGCCGGGAGCCCGCGTAGATCAAACCAGGGTTCCCCAAACCTACGATCAACTTCACTTCTTTTCTTTCTCTTTTTCTTTGGGCTCTTCAGGTGCCTCGCCCTCACCAGGAACTTCCTTCTTCTCCTTGATCACTTCGGGTTCCTGCTTTTCCTCTCCTTCCACAGCTTCTACCGGCACCTCCTCCTTCATCGGAGCAGCTACATGCAGAACGATTGCCGCCGGGTCATTCAAAGGCTTGACCCCGGACGGGAAAACTATATCTTTGACGTGGATAGCATCCCCCATCTTCAACGCGCTGACATCCACCTCTATATTCTTGGGGATGTTCGTAGGAAGACACTCCACCTCGATCTCCCAAAGTATATGCTCTAAAGAACCACCCTCCTGTTTTACGCCGACAGCTTCACCTTTGGCTTCAACGGGGACATTGACCCTGATCGCCTCGGTAAGAGAGACCTCATTAAAATCCACGTGGATAATGTCTTCATGCACCGGGTCATACTGGATCTCCTTGATCAGGCAGGGGCGAAGCTTGGCCTTCTTGTCATCCTTGATCTTCAAATTGATGATGCTGCTCTCCAGGCGGTGCTGATGCACTAATTTTATAAGCGCGCTTTTGGATAATTTTATAGACAAGGAATCCTTGCCGCGGGAATAAACCACCGCCGGCAGGAAACCTGCGGCCTTTAGATCTTTAACCTTAGCTCTTCCTGTTTCCTCCCTTAAATCCGCTTCTAAAAGTATCTCTTCCATTTATTTTACTTCTCCTTATTAGTAACTATGTTTCCCGACTCATAATCTTGCGTAAAATTTTATCAAAATTTTACGCATTCGTCGGGATAAATTCGCGCATTAACTTACTCATACTCCCTGCCGGCAGGCAGGGATTCGTAAGTTAAGCGCTCATTTAATCAAATAGGCAGCTAACCGATTCTTCGTTGTGTATTCTTTTTATCGCTTCCGCTAGAAGCCCTGCCACTGAAAGCACCTGGATCTTCGGATGCTTCTTCTCTGCGGGCAAAGGAATGCTGTCGGTGATCAGCAGCTTCTCTAAGCCCTTGCATTGGTCGATACGCTGGATCGCCGGCCCTGATAGAATGCCGTGGGTGATCGCCGCATAAATGCTCTTTGCCCCGGCCTTCTTTAATGCCTCCACCGCTTCAATCAGCGAACTGCCGGTAGCGATCATATCGTCAACGATGATCACATTTTTATTCTCAACCTCGCCCAGGATGTGCATGACCTCGGCTTTCTCCGGGGAAACGCGGCGCTTATCGATTATGGCAAGCCCGGCGGAAACCCTTTTGGCGTATGCCCTGGCCATCTTGATACTGCCCACGTCGGGTGATACGGCGACCAGCTCTTTAAGCTCCATCTTTGATAAATAATCCACGAATACCCCTACGGAGAAAAGATGGTCCACGGGAATATCAAAAAAACCCTGGATCTGGCCGGCATGCAGGTCCATGGTCAACACCCTGCTTGTCCCGGCTACGGTCAAAAGATTGGCCACTAATTTGGCGGTAATAGGCACGCGCGGCTGGTCCTTCCTGTCCTGGCGGGCATAACCGAAATAGGGTATGACCGCGGTGATCCTCTGGGCGGAGGCCCGGCGTAACGCGTCGATCATGATCAATAATTCCATGATATTGTCATTAGCCGGAGGGCAGGTCGGCTGGATTATAAAGACGTCTTTGCCGCGCACATTCTCATTGATCTTTACGCGGATCTCCCCCTCGCTGAACCTGCCGACTAAGGCATCCTGAAGTTTGACCTTTAGCTCCTTACAGATATCCCTGGACAGGTCAAGATTGGCATTACCGCTAAAAACAGCTAGTTTATCCATGTCTACCTCTTTTTCCTTAATGTTCTCGCCGGCACTCCGGCTACAACCGCGTTATCCGGGACATTTTTAGTGACTACCGATCCTGCGCCGGTTGTGGCAGAGCGGCCGATCCTTGCCGGAGCGACGATAACGGTGTCTGAACCGATATTGACCTTGTCTTTAATGATCGTGTAGTGCTTCTTCAGGCCATCGAAGTTAGCCGTAACTGTGCCGGCTCCGATATTGACGCTTGCACCGACAGAGCTATCCCCGATGTAAGAGAAGTGCTTGACAAATGTTTTTGCGCCGATTTTGGCGCGCACCATTTCAATGAAGTTCCCGGCTGTAACATCATTTCCTAACCTGACAGCTTCACGCAGGTGCGCGAAAGGGCCCACCGAACAACGTTTTCCAATTTTAACATCCCTTTCGATTACTGTAAAGGGATAAATCACCGTGCCCGCACCGATTTTAGTGCCGAAGCTGATAAAGGTGGTAGCCGGATCTACTATGGTAACCCCCTCCTGCATGAATTCATCATTGATCCTTTTCTGCATGATGAAGTTCGCCCCGGCTAATTCAGCTCCCGTGTTTATTCCCAGGGCCTCCTGGAGATCCTCTGCTTTTACCGCCTCAACCAGGCAGCCCTTCTTTGCCAGGATACCGATGATATCGGTAAGATAATATTCTTTTTTGCGGTTATTAGGACGGATATATTTTAAATTGCTATCCAAGATTTCTTTTTTGAAAGCCATGATCCCGGTATTGATCTCCCGGATATCCTTCTCTACCTCATCGGCGTCCCTCTCTTCTACTATGCCGCAAACACTGAAGTATTTGTCGCGGATGACCCTGCCGTAACCGGCTGGCTTCTTCAACTGCGCGGTCAACAGTGTCGCGTCAACATTATTCTTGATATGATAATCCAGGAGCTTCTTAAGGGTATCCTTCTTTAAAAGGGGGTTATCTCCGTATAGGACCAGCACTGTGCCTTTGAAACCTTTTAAAGCGGATAAACCGGCCTTTACCGCGTCGGCGGTGCCGATAAGCCTTTTTTGGAGGGCGATCTTGACACTTTTGGGGATAATCTTACGCACCTGCTCCTGCTTAAACCCTAAGACCACAACTACCTGCCTGGGTTTAAGGCTGGCGACCAGGTCCAGTACATAACCCAGCATGGCTCTTCCGCAAAGCTTGTGCAGTACTTTAGGCATATCGGATTTCATGCGCGTGCTTTTCCCCGCCGCTAAGATTATTACCGCGATATTGTTTTTCATATTTTTTATGGTTGCCCGGCAAGGATTCGGACCTTGACAGTCAGACCCAAATTCTGATGTGCTACCATTACACTACCGGGCAAATATTTTCTGCGTCCTACCTCCCGCCTCATAGGTTAACTTTGCCCGCTTGGTTTCGGCGGGATTTCGTTAAACAAAAACTTAAGGTGCTCAAATTGGACGACATCCCAGATATCCGCTGCGTTCAATCTGGCTCCAGCTTAATTAAGCCGGCTTATTTTTTTCCTGCTCATACCCCTCAAGCACTTTTTTCTGCAGGTACTCCCTGAATGCCTGCGTTATGGGGTGAGCGATATCCTTATGCTCGGCTTGAACTGCCCCTGCTTCCTGCACGGTTAGAGGGTTGGGTTCAACCGGTAAAGCCTGGCCGCACTGATTGCAATATTTACTGCGCGATTCATTTTTAAAGCTGCATTTCGGGCAAGGGTTCTTTACCTTGCGGGAAGGCATGGCGATAAATAAACCGGCAGAGCCTTCAATAACCTTGATATTCCTTACCACAAAGGAGTTATCAAAAGTAACGGTGGCGTATGCCTTTAATTTCTTATCCGGAGAATCCTTTAAGATCACCCTGATTTCGGTTATCTCCATTTCTGGCCTCCTTGCCGTGGCTTAAACCGTGGAGTTTACAAAGATCTGCCAAGATTTATGTTGCTTGCGCAATATTCCGCTCAGCTCCAGGGCTTTCTTGGCTGAACCGCAGACGGCAAATACCGCCGGCCCGCTTCCGGACATCATCACTTTTTCTAACCCCATGCCGTAAAGGGCTTTTTTAGCCTGCTTAACCACAGGATATATCCTGATAGTAACAGGCTCTAAGCTGTTAAAAAGGTATCCCGGCTTGACCCGGAAGGCGCTTTTTGACAACTCGGAAATTAGTATTCTAACATCATGCTTAGGCCTTGTCAACCGAGAAAATTCGCCTCCGGCAGAGATATAGGTATCAAATTTACGGTAGACCAAAGGAGTGGAAACCTTAATATTCGGGCAAACCAGGATAAACCACAGCTTAAGATTCTTTAAAGAGGCCAAGGGCTTGATTTCTTCACCCCGCCGGCTCCCCAAAGCAAACTTCCCTCCAGCAACGAAGAAGGGAACATCGCTGCCTAATTCAGCCGCTAATTTCATCAGCTTTATTTCCGGCAGATTCAGGTCCCAAAACTTGTTTAAGCCTAAAAGCACGCTGGCGGCGTTTGAAGAACCTCCTCCCAGGCCGGCGCCTACCGGTATGCGTTTTTTTATCTCTATCTCCAGGCCAAAACTTAGCTTAAACGCCTGCTTTAATAATTCCGCCGCGCGGTAACAAAGATTACTTTTACCTTTGGGCACCTGCCGGCTGTTGCATTTTATTTTGATCAGCCTGTCCTTACGTTCCCTGAGAACAATGGTATCCTTTAAGTCAATGCGGCAAAATAAAGTGTTCAGGTTATGAAAATTATCCCAACGCTTGTTTAAAACCTGCAGATAGAGATTTATTTTGGCGAAGGAATCAAGGAATAAAGGAGTACGGGGGCGCTTCATTAACTTATGCCAGGATTCAGGAGATGTTGGATAAAACCGCTTTTTCTATATCCGGACCGGTCAGGTTATATTCTTTCAAAAGGTCCGCCGGCTCACCGGATTGGCCGAAACGGTTACGGATGCCCAGGCGGATGACTTTTTTGGGAAAATTCTCGGCAACCACTTCATCCACGCCGGAGGCCAGGCCTCCGGTAACATTATGTTCTTCGCAGACAACGATAAGTTTGGTCTCCCTGGCGCTTTTCAGGATAATTTCGTTATCCAGGGGCCGGATAGTATGCATATTTATTAATCTGGCCTTGATGCTTTTTTGCGCCAGGCTCTTTACCGCCAGAAGCGCTTCGCTAACCATCACCCCGCAGGCAATAATAGCCACATCATTGCCCTCAGCTATCACTTGCGCCTTGCCTAATTTAAATTCGCCTTTATTCTCAACGGTGGTGATTTTAGGCCTGCCTAAACGGATATAAAATGGACCGGGATTATTTGCCGCGGCATAAATGGCATCGGCTGTCTGCGGGCCGTCACAGGGGACAATTATGTTCATATTCGGCAACACGCGCATAAGCGCGATATCCTCCAGGGCCTGGTGGCTGGCGCCATCCGGGCCAACGGTGATCCCGGCATGGGTAGCCACGATCTTGACATTAAAGTTATTATAGCTTATTGAGGTTCTCACCTGGTCCCAGGCTCTTCCCGAGGCAAAAACAGCAAAGGTGGAAACAAAAACCGTTTTGCCGCAAGCCGCTAATCCAGCGGCCGCGGCCATCATATTCTGCTCGGCCACCCCAAAATTAAAGAACCTATCGGGAAACTCTTTGGCAAAAAAACAGGTCTTGGTCGAACAGGAGAGGTCGGCGTCCAGGACAATAATATTTTTGTCCAGTTTGCCTAATTTTAATAAGCTCTCCCCGTAAACATCCCTTTGATAAAGCTGCTCTGCCATTATTCTAATTCCTTTAAGGCCTTCGCCGCCTCTTCCTTGGTGGGGGCGCGGCCGTGGAAACCCACAACATTCTCCATAAAAGATACCCCCTTACCCTTGACCGTGCGGGCGATGATTATCGTGGGCCTGCCTTTTACGGTCTTTGCCTTTTCGTAAGCGGAGAGGATCTCCTGCATATTGTGCCCGTCAATCTCAATAGTATTCCAGCCAAAGGCCTGCCACTTTGCCGAGAGGGGCTCCAGGTTCATGATCTCTTTAACTTTTCCGTCTATTTGAAAACCGTTATAATCCAGGATGGCGCAGAGATTATCTACGGAAAAATGAGCCGCTGCCATGGCTGCCTCCCAAATATTGCCTTCCTGCGACTCTCCGTCTCCCACCAGGACATAAACCCGGTAATCCTTTTTATCCACCTTGGCCGCCAGGCTCATACCTAAAGCCACTGAAAGCCCCTGGCCAAGCGAGCCGGAGGCGGATTCGATCCCCGGGGTGCCGCGGTCAGGATGGCCCTGCAGGATAGAACCTAATTGGCGTAAAGTCAGTAATTCTTCTTTTGGAAAATAGCCGGTTTCAGCCAGTACCGCATACCACAGCGGACAGCAGTGGCCTTTGGACATATGGAAACGGTCTCTATCGGGCCATTGGGGATTTTTAGGGTCAAAACGTAAAACGTTGAAATATAAAGCGGTGACCAGGTCTGTCGCCGACAGGCTTCCTCCGGGGTGGCCGCTCCCTGCCCGGGCAAGCATTTCAATGATCAGGCGCCGGATCTCTTTTGCCTTATCTTCTAATTCCGCTACTGTTAGTTGCTTATTTGCCATTGGTGAGCTTAAAGAGTTTTTCTTTTACCTTTTCCTGGCTTGCGTCTAATTTCAGGGATTTATCCCAGTTTAATCTCGCGTTATCACGGTTGCCCAATTTCAGGAAAACATCGCCCAAGTGGTCGTATATCGCCGGGTCGCTTAAAAGAGAAGCTGCCTTTTCAAGCTGGCTCAAGGCATCCTTGAACTTCCCTTTTTTGAAATAAAACCATCCTAAACTGTCAATATAAGCCCCATTTTCCGGCTCGAAGCTTAAGGCCTTCCTGATCATCGACCCTGCCTTATCGATATTCCTGTCCTGCTCCAGATAAAAATAACCCAGGAAATTCAGGGCCTCGTGATAATCGGATTTCAATTTAAGCGTGCTTTTAAGCTCTTTTTCCGCCGGGCCGTAATCTTTGAGCTCGTAATAAACGCTGGCCAGGTAAAAATGCGCCTCGGCGTCACGCGGGGCCATGCCGGTGATCAGCTTAAAAATGCCTTCCGCTTCCTTTAATTTTTTGCGCTGCAGGTAGATGAGACCCAGGTTTCTGTAAATCTCGATATTTTCCGGCTCAAGCTTGCTTGCGTTTTTAAGCGCGAGCTCATACTCTTGAGCGGCAAGCTCCTGCTTATTCTGGCTGGCATAAACCAGGGCTAATACCGCATGCGGCTCTACTGCCTCCGGAGCCAGGCCTGCGGCCTGGTTAAGCTGGCTGACCGCCGAGAGAGCGTCATTCTTTTTGATAAAAGCCGACGCCAGGCTGAAATGCAATAATGAACTGCCGGGATCCTCTTTGATGGCCTGTTGATATTCCTGGATTGCCCTGTCTATATCCCCGAGGTCCTCGCAATAAACCCCCATGATATAGTGGCTTAAAGAGCGCGGCTGTTCCTTATCCGCTCCTAAGGCCTGCCCCGGAAAAGCAGGCGCGGCCAATGATAGGCAAAGGCAGAATACGCTTGCAAAATATCTGAACTTCAAAGGGTTAACCCCAGGCCCTCTTCTTCAAATGACGAAGACGGCGACGCATTTTCTTGCGCTTGTGTGTCTTGATCTTTTGTCTTTTTCTCTTCTTCCCGCAAGGCATAGCTACCTCTCTTTAATAAATCACCTTGTTCAAAGGGTATTCGATGATCCCCTGTGCACCGGCAGCTTTCAATGCCGGGATAAGCACCCTGACGACCTTCTCGTCGATGATCGTCTCAATGGCAAGCCAGCTGCCTCCGCTTAAACCGGAGATAGTAGGTGTCTTTAATGCCGGTAATTTCGCCAGCACTTTTTTAAGGTCATTCTTCCTTACATTCATCTTCAAGCCGACCTTCTCCTCGGCGCAAATGGCGCCTTTTAAAAGCAAAGAGAGCTGCTCCATCTTGGCCTTCTTCCAGCTGTTCTTATAGGAGCCCTTATTGGCGATAAACTGGGTAGTGGATTCGCAAAGCGTGGCTATCTCCACCAGCTTATTGGCGCGAAGCGAACTGCCTGTCTCAGTCAGTTCAACGATGGCATCCACAAGCCCGGCCGAAACCTTGACCTCGGTCGCCCCCCAGCTGAACTCTACCTCCACCTTGACCCTATTTTTCTTAAAATAATCTTTTGTGACATTTACCAGCTCGGTGGCTACGCGTTTGCCATTTAAGCCCTTGATCCTCTTTATGCCGGAATCCTGGGGCACTGCCAGTACCCACCTGACCTTATTCAAACCCTGTTTGGCGTAAGTAAGGTCTGCAACCCTAATCACATCCGACCTGTTCTCCAGTATCCAGTCATTGCCGGTGATCCCGCAATCAAGCGCGCCATCCTGGACATAACGGGACATCTCCTGGGCGCGCAATAAAACCGCCTGGATCTCCGGGTCATCTATTGACGGAAAATAAGAGCGCGAACTGGATAAGTTCACGTTAAAGCCGGCTTTTTTGAGCATCTTAAAGGTAGACTCCTGGAGGCTCCCCTTTGGTAAACCAAGTTTTAAGACCTTATTTTTCATGGTAAATTTCCTTTATCAGAATACGCTGATTTGGAGTTTTATTATATATATATATTAACGGATTGTAAAGAAGAAATTAATTCAGGTGGACTTCAAGCAAGTTCAGCTTATTCGCGGGCAGGTCAAGGATCACCTCGCGGGTAATGATCAAATAGCGGGATTTATCAATAGGCAGATTTTCAGAATTAAGCAGCACTTTGGCGATCCGGTATTTCCCAAAATCAACCCTTGCGGGGTTTAAAAAAACTATTTTTATCCTCCTGCCGGAAAAGATACGCTCAATACTGATGCTTGCGCTTTTACGGAAATGCCCTGCACTTAATTTCGGTTCTATCACTAGGTCCCCATCCCGGCCCCTGGCCCCGAAAACCTGGTTGAGCATGGTAAGCATAAACCAGCTGGCTGAGCCGGTCAGGTAAGAATACATTCCCCTCCCGCGAAGATCAAAATACTCCGGTAGGCAGGGATAAATCTTACTCCGTTCGGTATCAGAGGCCATTTTATAAAGGGAACTTAAAGCCCTCCACCCATCTGCGGCATAACCCTGTTTATATAAGGCGTAAGCGAACATCACCACCATATGGCTGAAGACAGCCCCATTCTCCTTGTCCCCATAGGAAAAAGAAAAGGCCCTGCCCAAATTATGAAGCTCGGTTTTAAAATCCGTATTAAGATGTATTCCTCCGGTTTTCCGGTCGGTCAAATATTTGTTTACGCTTCGCAGGATCTGGCGCACTTGCCAATCATAGGCGACCCCTGACATTATAGGAAAGACCTGTCCGGTAAGGGTCATGCGCACCCGGTTCCTGCTCTTACCCTCCAGGCGCCTGCTGCGGTTATCATAATAACCGTTAAAGAATCCTTCTTTAAGCCATTCAGTATTCCGGACATACTCTTTGATCCATGCAGATCTATCCTTAAGGCCCCTGGCTAATTCCGCAACCTCCAAAGAAACTCTTCTTCCGGAGAGAGATACGGATACCCTGGAGAAATATTTTTCCAAAACTTTGCGCTTTGCGGAAACACTTCCATAATTTATCCGCGCAAGCAACACCCTGATCTCTTCGGCTATCTCTATTCTTGTTCTGCCGGACTTAAGCAGCAACCCGGAAAGTGTTTCCAGGTTCTGGCTGTACATCGAGCTGAATGCTACGCTCTCGCCGTTCTCCCCGGCCATATCCAGGCCGTCATTCCAATCCGCGCCTTCAAGGCGGATATGATTATGGCTGCCCACGTTAAGAAACTGCACCAGATTCTCGACCAGCAGATGCTCCAGGATCGTCCCGGAATATATCTTTCCGGAAGCACTCATTAATTTATTCCCACAGGCGCTTGACCAGCTGCGATCGATCTGGCCGGCGCGTTTTATTTCATGATTACGGAAATAAGTCGCTTCTTCGAATAAAATATTAAAATCCCCGGTTTCATTAATATAGAGATCCAGGGTCAATAAGGGCCAGATGCCGTGATCCATCCACACCCGGCTGATATTGTTCCGGTCGGCGATAAACTCTCCGGGAGACTTACCGATGATGGTGGCGTTAGAACCGTCGATCTTTACCCCGCAAAAATTATTGATCAGCAGCCCACGCACCTTCTGCGGATCGCTGAGGATCAATCCCAGGCAATCCTGCCAGAGGTCGCGCCAGCCCCTGCCGCCTTTGCCATAGTCAAAGTCCGGCAGAAAAGAACACCCGAATATCTTTCTTAATTCCGGCTGGATGTTCACCCAGCGCAACCAGTTGTCAAAATTCTTATCCTGCGTTGTAATATTTATACCCCGGCTTATCTTTTCCCAGAATTCTTCGGTTTTCCGCAAGGCAGCGGTTATTTTATCCGGCCGGTTAAATTTGGCGATTATTTTTACTATTTCCCGGGAGCTCCGGGTTATTCCCATGATCACC
>JAHFFQ010000083.1 GCA_023247875.1 Candidatus Omnitrophota bacterium
TTCACCCTCTTGATAAGAGAACCGAAATCATCGGCAAGCTTGTTTAATTTAACCGCATCATTGTTGCGCACGGCGTCTTTAAGCATATACCCCCAGATATCGGCGCACTCCTGGCCCTGCCCCTGCAAAAGAGCGGAGTAATCCAGCTCCCCGACGGTAAAATGCTTAAGCTGCCCCCTCAATAAAAGTGCGGCGATCCCCCCGCTCCTCAAGATCTCCTTTTGCGGGAGAGCAATTATGGAAAAAAACTGCGCCAGCTCCTGGAGATCCGCGCCTTTCCTGATCTCCAGGCTTTTGATCTTACGCTGATGCAACAGGCGGGCCAGATCATCATAGAAACCGCTTTTGACCAGAACCTTTCCGTCAGCCACAAGCCCTGAATCGGTTACCCCGATCTTAAGCGGATTCAGGATTAAAAGGGCTGTTTCAAGCTTACTCTTGAAATTTGCCACGGATTTAATAAAGTAGGGATGGTCTTTAGAATAAGAAAAAGCGTTGGTGAGCACAACTCTTAAAGTGCGGAAAAAATCATCGAGGATTTCTTCTTTGTTCATTAGCGCTATTCTACAACCAAAAAAGCGCCCCTGCAACTAAAAATTAGGGGGAGGGGATATTTTATGAAATAAATATCCCCTCCCCCTGATTTTTTGTCCCTGACCCGCTAAGCTTTCAATATTTTCCTGGCTTTATCGTCAGCCGCGTCGGTAATAAAACTTACCCCTGTTTCTTTTTCGGTCTGGCGGTTCGCCGAAAAAATATCCTCGCGGGAGATCGCCTTAAGGGAGAACCTTCTGGCTCCTGCCATAAGCTGCTGCAGGCCTGCCGCCAATTTATCCGCCAGTGTCCAGAGGGCAACCGCGCCTAAAGGCACATTCTTCATTTCCGCCTTGCCGACCTTTTTCTGCAGATCATAGTAACCGGCAAAAAGCTCTTCAGCAGTAGAGCCGAATTCCGCTACGGAGGCGGGAAGCTTATCCCAGCTTCCGCTTACCTTTGCTTTTACTGACGGGTTTAATACTCCTTCAATATTTGAACCAAGATACGCCGGGATCATCAGCGCGCGGCCCATGCATACTAATTTGGTGTAGGGGGCCCCCAATGCCAATGCCTTGAATATATGGTCCTCCCGGGCCAGTCCTCCGGCAAAAGCCATATCCACTACTTTCTTGCCTTTTTTACGCAGGATCTCCGCGTACTCATAGGCCTTAGCGTGCAGCAATATGGAAGGAACACCCCAGCTCTCCATCATATTCCAGGGGCTCATCCCTGTGCCGCCGCCCGAACCATCAATAGTGAGCAGGTCAAGCTTGGCGTCAGAGGCGTACTTTATGGACATAGCCAGGGCTTCCATGCCGTAAGAACCGGTCTTTAGCGATATCCTCTTATAACCGATCTTGCGCAGATACTTAACCGCCTTCATGAAATTTTCTTCAACCTGTTTCTCCGAAGAGAGACTTGTATAACCTAAACGGCTGTGCCGGGCGATAGATTTGATCGCGCCGGATTTAAAAGCCTCCTGCACCTCGGGTAGGGTCGGGTCAGGATCAACCACATAGCCTCTTTTCTTGAGGAACTGGGCATACTCAAGGCTGGTGACCTGTATTTCGCCTCCGATACATTTTGCCCCCTGCCCCCATTTCAACTCTATGATAACTTTATCCCCGTATTTTCCGATCACGTATTCGGCAACCCCGTTACGCGTGTCCTCAACATTCATCTGCACGATAATAGCGCCATAGCCGTCATAATAACGCAGGAATGTCTCTATCCTCCTGTCCAGCTCCGGGGCTTTGATGATCTTGCCGTTTTTAATCTCCGCCTGCTTGTCAATACCCACGACATTCTCGCCGACAACGATCGGGATGCCTACCAGGGCTGCGCCGGTGGCAAAGGATTCCCAGTATTTAGCTGCCACGAAGGTAGAGCCCAAAGCTCCGGTCATCACCGGAACCCTGAACTTGGTCTTTATTGCCTGGCCGAACTCCCCCTCCAGCTCCACATTAGGGAAGATACACTCATCCTCGGAATTGGAGATACCCTTGGGAAGCCCAAATGCCCCGTAATTATAACCGTTGATGCGCAAAGAATTATAAGAAACCCCAAGATGAGTTGTGTTGGAGCTTCCGGCGGTAGTAAAACTATAATCCCTGGGATACAAAAGCTTTCTTCCTTTTAAACTGGAGAGCCAGGTCTCGCATTTACCCATGCAGTCTACACGGCAGAGTGTGCATAGCCCGCTTTCACAGGGGTTACCCCTGTTTACTGTCCCTAAAGCATCATTTGTCTTCGGCCACTGGATCATGAAAAACCTCCTTTTTTACCCAACTTTAATCAGATTATGCCTAAAAATAAGGCAATCCGGGTTAAAAAAAATAAAAGACGCCTACCCAAAGTTTTCAGACGTCTTTGTCTTATACTTCTTATTAATTAGCCCCAAGAAACACGCTTCCTTGCATGGGTTTGGGGACAATAGATATTTTAGGCATAATAAACTCCGGAAACACATTTGTCAAGCGAATAATATCCTGCGTTTGCCTTTTATTAATATTGCCAAAAAGCGGATTGCGGATATAATATCCCTATGGCGCGTGAAAATAATAAGATAATCATTTTGCTTTGCGGATTATTGATATTCCTTTTTTCCTTTATTATTTATTTTGATAGTTTTAAGAACGGTTTTCTAGCCGGAGACGACGAAGAAATTGTACTGCGTAATACCTACCTTAATGATTGGCGGGATTTTCCTAAATTCTTTACTGAAAATTACAAAGCGGGCTCAGGGGCAATCTCCAACTATTGGCGGCCTTTTCAACTTCTTCCTTATGGCTTGATCGCTAAAACCACCGGGATCAAACCCTGGCCATTCCATTTCTCCTCCATACTTTTTCACAGCCTCTGCGGACTTCTGCTATACCTGATATTTTTAAGGCTCCTCTACCCTAAGATCATCCTGCCTGTAATCGTTCTTACGGACATGCTCTGGCTATCCCTCCCCATACATAACGAAGAATTGGCCGTGACTACGGGGCTGGCCAGCCCAGCCCATCTATTTTGGATGCTCCTGGGCTTGCTTGCCTTTTTATATTTTAATGACGGACAAAAGATAAGATGGTATATAATTTCCCTGATAAGCTTTATCTTTTCTTTATTCTCCAAGGAAAGCGCCATTGTTTTTCCCGGGCTTATTTTAGGCATGCAGCTGGCAGGCATGAAGGCGGGTATCCTGAAGAAAATAAGGCCGGCAAAACTTCTGCGCATTTTTTCACTTTTTTGGCTGATAGCATTTATTTATATCATCTTGCGGCTGACCCTGCTTAATTTCAGCAATACCCTGAACTTCTATAACCAGGCAAATATATTCACGGAAAATTTCCTTTACCGCCTGTATACTTTCTTTACCATCCTGGCGCGCGGGCTACTGGTTATCTTTTTTCCCGCGGGCATCCATCCTGAAATAACCTGGCCGGTATTTACCAGTTTATTTAACCCGCAGGTACTCTTATCATTTTCGATCTTAAGTGGGATAATTATCCTTGCGGTCATAAATTGGAGAAAAAGGCCGCTGTTTACCTTCGGCATATTCTGGTTCTTTTGGAGTTACCTGCCTATGGCTAACCTGGTTGCCAAGATAAATGCCCTGGTTTGGGACCACTGGCTCTATATTCCATCGATAGGGATATTCTTAAGCCTGGCTTCTTTATTGCAGAGAAGATCAATCCGGAGAGCAGCCAGCTTTATCCTGGTTACGCTGCTGATAATATTCAGCATATCCACTTTCTCGCGCTCAAGATACTGGCGGAATACGGAGACGATCTCAAGGTTCATATTAAGCCATGAAGGGCGTTCGGCAAAAACCTGGAATAATTTAGCGATTGCCCTGGATGAAAAAGGCCGATATCAGGAGGCTATAGACAGTTATATTAAAGCCATAGATTTTGAGGACGTCTATCCTCAAAGCCACCATAACCTGGCCAATGCTTATCTTGCCCTGGGTAAATACGATTTAGCGGAGGAGGAATACCTGAAGGCGATTAAGATAGACGGTAATTTTTTCTACTCTTACCTTGCCCTGGGTAAATTTTATCTCGCCAGGGGAGAAAAGGAGAAAGCCGGGGATTTTATTAGAAAGGCGTTAAGTATTTATCCGGGCTCGCTTGAAGCAAGAGAACTTTTAAAAAGGATGCCTTAATTAATCTTAACGGACCGGATAATGGCTTTAGCGGCGCGCTTAGCCATGCCCATAGCCTCGATTACCGTGCCTTCACCGCCGACTATATCTCCGCCGGCATAAACACCGTTAAGAGAGGTCTGCATGGTTTCCTTATCCACTAACAGATCCTTGTGCTCATCTGTCTTTAGTCCGGGGGTTACCGCACTTAATAGCTGGTTCGCCCGTAATCCTACGGCAATTATTGCCAGATCGCATTCTATCTCAAAATCACTCCCCGGGAGCGCAACCGGTTTTCTTCTTCCGGATGAATCCGCCTCCCCTAATTTACATTCAAGGCAGCTTAAGAACGCTACAAAACCCTTATCATCGGCCTGGAATTCCTGCGGCTGAGTTAAAAACTTAAATTTAATCCCCTCTTCTTTGGCATGCTCGATCTCAAGGCGCCTAGCCGGCATCTCTGTTTCCGTGCGGCGGTATATGATCGACACCTCCGGCTTTATCCCGTTCATTTTTTGTAAACGTAAGGCGCTTCTGGCGGCATCCATGGCTGTATTGCCTCCTCCGATAACCAGGATATGCTCTCCGATATTTACCGGTGTGTGGTATTCCGGGAATTTGTAAGCCGACATCAGGTTTACCCGGGTCAAAAATTCATTAGCTGAATATACATTACAAAGGTTCTCTCCTTTTATCCCCAGGAAGGACGGTACGCCGGCGCCCAATCCCAGGAACACCTTGTCAAACCCCTGCTGGAATAATTCATTCAGGAGGATAGTCTTACCCACGACAACATTGGTTTTGAATTCCACGCCCAGATCTTTCAGGCAATTGATCTCATAATCAAGTACCTCGTCAGGAAGCCGGAAATCCGGGATGCCATACCTTAAAACCCCGCCGCAGCTCTGCAGGTTTTCAAATATAACCACCTTTATCCCTTTTCTGGCCAGTTCCCCGGCGCAGCATAATCCTGCCGGCCCGGAGCCGACTACCGCTGCCTTGATCTTTGATAACCCGATATCTTTTTCTTCCAAAACCTTAAGATCATGCTGCATGCCGTAATCACCGACAAACCTTTCCAGGAAATGGATATTGATCGCCTCACTGCTGGCGTAGGCAAGCTTACTTTTATTAAGCACGCAGGCCTTACGGCACTGGTACTCTGCCGGGCAGACCCTGCCGCATATAGAGGGAAAATTATTGGTCTTACGGATGGTAAAATAAGCTCCTGCGTAATCTTTCCGGGTGACCTGAAAGATAAATTCCTTGATGTCGATATTTACCGGGCAGCCTGAAATACAGGCGGGGTTCTTGCATTGCAGGCAGCGGCCGGACTCGGATAAAGCCTGCTCTTCGGAATAGGCTGCGACCACTTCATCAAAACCTTCCACCCTTTTATCCGCGGCTAATTCTCCGGATTTTACCGGTTCTCTTTTCATCGGCTCATCGGCTGAATTTCAGTTTACAGATATGCTTTTCTTTATCCTGATACATACAGTTTCTTTTCCGCAGTTCATCCCAATCTATTTTATCCGCCTCAAACTCCGGGCCGTCAACGCAACTGAACTTAACCTGGCCTGCCACAGTCACCCGGCAGCAACCGCACATACCCGTAGCATCAACCATAAGGGCGTTGAGCGAAACTATTGCCCTGGTGCTAAAAGTGCGGCTGATCCCGGCAACCTTCTCCATCATGGGAATAGGGCCTACGCTGTAAATCAGATCATATTTCCCCTCTTTAAGCAATTCCTCCAAAACATCGGTAGTAAAGCCTTTCCTGCCGCAGGTACCGTCATCGGTTACCGGGTATATTTTATCCGCCAGGCTCTTTAGCTTCTCCTCTAATATCAGTAACTCCTTGGTCTTGGCGCCCATAATTACCGTAATCTCATTGCCCGCCTCTTTTAAGCTTTTTGCCACAGGGTATATCTCGGCGATCCCTACTCCGCCGCCGACCAGGATAACCCTGCCATAATTTTTGATCTCGGTGGCATGGCCCAAGGGCCCAACCAAAACGTATAAATTATCCCCGGCACTAAGGCCGCCCAATATTCTTGTACTTAAACCCGCCTCCTGGAAAATAAGGGCGATGCTCCGGGCCTTCGTGTCTGCCTCAACAATGGTAAGCGGTATCCTTTCCCCTTTTTCGGCAGGCATCACCACGACAAACTCACCCGGCCTGGCCTTAAGGCTGATCTCCGGGGCATCTAAAGTGAGCTTTACGATCCTTGAACCTGCGCAGTCAGCTAATATTTCTTTGGATAAGATCTTCATGCGTTAATCTATGTTTATCTTTTTGCCCTCCGGCCTGTCTTGCGCCTTCAGCTCCTTAGGGATGTGTATGGTCAAATTGCCTTCCTTATATTCCGAGGTGATATCTTTTTTCCGG
>JAHFFQ010000084.1 GCA_023247875.1 Candidatus Omnitrophota bacterium
TTCCAGTTGCCGAAAAGAACCATTTACCCCTGTGATATCGTCATGTGTATTTATACCCAATATGCTCAATTCAAGATTGATACCCGCATAATCTCCGGTTTTTTCAAAAAATTTGATTATCTGCCCGGTCAGTGTCCCGTTTGAGGAAATGGTTATGCTTGAACGGGGATAGAAACCCTTGATCTGCGAGACTATTTTTAAAAGGTCATCGCGCAGAAATGGCTCTCCTCCTGTAAGAGATATGTGCTTAAGGTACTTGAGCGCTTTAATCCTGAATAGTTGCTTAATTTTATTGAAATCAATCTCCCTGCGGTCTTGTGCTTCTTTTTCCCAGATATCGCACATAGCGCATTTCAAATTACACCTGTCGGTCAATACCAATATCAGAGAAGAAATCCTTAACAACCTTAGGTTGCGCAAAAAAATATTCTTGTAGGCACGCAGGCAAGGCCCGAAGCTATCCATCATCGGTTTTCCATTAAATACTTTAATGAATATACGGGGTTGTACCATCTTCGGCATATCACCTTTGATAGCGGCTCATTTTGATATTCAAACTTGAGCCGGAAAGAAATATCGGCGTGTTTTGCTTGCAGCCTGCGCATCAGGCCCCAGAATTTGGCGCCTTCGTAGCAATTATTGCGCACCAAACCATTCAATCCGTCGTTTCCGGCGATGAATTCGCAGAATTTTTCGGTGTCACATGCCGTCTTAGCGGTAAGCAAAAAGGCCACCTGCATCTTTTTATGGCGGCGGTCAATAAGCGCCTGGATATTGTGGAAGACAATTCCGAAGTTATTTCTCTTTGTTACAGCTAGATACGTATCCTCACACATGCCATATACGGAGATCGTGAGAAAGAAATTATTCTTCAGGATCCTATCCAGCCCGTATTCATGGAGCAGCGAACCATTGGTATTGACCGCCACCCGCTTATCGGGATGATTGGAGGCCATCCAGTCGATGAAATCTCTTGTTTGCCGCACAAAAAAAGGCTCCCCGCCGGAAATAATCACATTCCTGCAAGATGGTATGATGCTTTTTTTGATTTCTTTGAGCAGGGCCTCTTTAAGGGAATAGGCCATCCGCCTCTTCCTGATGAGCACCTGAAAGCAGGAATCACAGTCGCAGTTACAGCCATGGGAGGGGATAATAGCTATTAATTTTGGGCCGTATTCAAGCGAATCCTTCTTGGCTGTAATCGCATCTTTCACGTCCGCGGAACCTAGAAATTGATCTTCCCGGCGGAAGGGATCGCAGGCACAATTGGCCCCCCTACAAAAATCCCACCCCCCCCTGGATATCAGTTTTCTCTGAAACCTGAACTCCCTGGAGTTCCAGGCCTCCTTAATATTCTCCCTGACAATCACCCTGTTTTCCGGCCGAAATATATTATTCCAGCAGGTCGCGACAACTGCATCGCCCTCCCTGGAAGGAGCGATGGTCATTTTAAAATAAGGACGGAAACAACAGGCTGTCCTGTTTCTATTCTTCATACATCTTTCGGCGGCTAAATATGCCCTTTTATTTCTGCGGCTCTGCACTACCGGATTTCATAAAATTCCTTTACCTTTTTCGCCACAAATTCCGCTTCTTTGAGGCTAAGCGAATATGAGATCGGTAACGAGACTATTTCTTCATAAATCTTCTCACATACGGGAAAATCCCTCTTTTTATACCCGAGATGCAAAAATTCATTTCTTAAATGTAGCGGCGTATCGTAAAAGATCTTCGCCTCTATGCCTTTTGAAGACAAATATTTTAATAAGCCGTCTCTTTCCGGAGCCCTTATCGTATAATTTCGGAATGAACCGGAACTGCCGCTTCCGGTCTGCGGCAAAATAACATCGGGAATCCCGGTAAGCATCGTTGTATAAAGTCCGGCGATCACTTTTTTCCTTTCCAGGATCTCATCAATATGGCGTAATTTTACTTTCAGGAAAGGAATATGGATTACATCTAAAGACGCGGGAGTTTTTAGGCTTTTTAATACCTCCCTATCATTATGCAGCGGCTCCCGCAATATTTCTATCTTTTTAGCCACAGTGGAATCTGAAGTTATGACCATCCCCGCCTCTCCCAGGCAGCCCAATATTTTAGAGGGATGGAAGCTAAAACAACCGGTATTCCCAAATGTTCCTACCGGCTTTGAGCCGACCGAAGCGCCGTGGGCCTGACAGCAATCTTCAACCACATAAATGCCATAACGCTTTGCCAGGACGCAAATTTCCTTTATCCGGCACGGTTGGCCATAAAGGTGCACCGGGATGATCGCCTTTGCAGAACGGAACGCTCCCTCACTAATTTTATCCGGGTCTATATTAAAATCTTCTCCAGTATCCGTAAATACGGGAATGGCCCCTATATCCGATATGGCAAGGGCGGTTGCGATATAGGTGTGCGGAGTAGTTATCACGCGGTCCCCCCGGCCCACTCCCAGCGCGGTCAAAGAAAAAGAAAGTGCGGCTGTGCCAGAAGAGGTACCCAAAGCATGAGGCGCTCCGAAATAAGCGGAACACTGCGCTTCAAAGTCCTTCTGGTAGACCTCAAATTCATGATCATCCCTAAATTTCAATACTTTTCCCAGTTCATCAGCGATCTCCCCGAAAAAAAGCGCGTTTTCCCGAGAGAAATTATCATAAGCGATCTTCATTGAACCGCGACTGATATTCTTTGCGCGGGCCTTCAACAAATTGAGGCTGCGCAATATCTCCCCTAAATAATCCCGCCTCATAGCCGTATTTTGCTCCTTTTATTTAATATTCCCGTAAGTAGCCCGAACATATAAGCAAAATGTATTGTGGGAAAGATAAGCAAAAGCGGAAGGAATTCCCGCAAATTCTTCTTTTGACAGGATATTTTTAATGAGAAAAGTATGTCTAATAGCAGATATATCAATAATGCGTTAAAATATAACCGGGGCCTTATAAATGGGGTTGTACTCAGGCAGAGAAGTAAACCTGCCAGAATAAAATAAATAGGGCTTATGTGGGCAGGAAAGGTCTTAAAAACCTGCGCCCTGCCTCTGCCATAGCTGATAATCTGCCTGAAGAACGCCCTGTAAGTATTCCTTCTTTCATGAAAAACTTCCAGCTCCGGGATATACATCGCCTTATACCCTAGCCTTGCGAACCTGGCCAATAAAAGGTTCTCCTCTGCTGAAATAAAATCCCCCGGAAAACGTATATTCGTTTCGGCGAATATTTCCTTTTTCGCTGCAAGATTGCACAATATCAACCCTGACTCATCCACCCGCCTGTCTTTGCCGGACCTCTTGTACCTCTGGCTTACCCATAGGGTGCCGAAGCAAGATGCTAAAGCAAGCCCCTGGCATTCCTGAAATAATGAGCTGCCGCGCATGTTCAAATTGGGGCCTCCGATAATAGAAATATCGCCATATTCCTGGAACTTTTTGTCGATTAAAGCAAACACATCTTTGTCCACCACGACGTCATCATCCAGGAAATACAGAATTTTACCCTCTGACATTTTTATCAGGGTATTGCGCGCCTCGGCCCTGTTTACCCTGGAAGATTTAACACATCGGATGTTGTTATGCGACGCAGCTAATTCAGCCAGCACGGCTTCAGTTTCTTTGTCTGCTCCGTTAACAAAAACAATTACTTCTGCCGTCTCCAGGAGCACAAACCGGAAAATACTTTCAAGCAGCTTCTTTAGTTTAGCCGACCTGCCATATGTCGTAATAAGAACGGAAATTTTTCTCATCTAGTCATCTACTGCACAAAACTATCCGGGAAATCTTCTTTTATCAATTTATAGAAATAAAATAACCATCCCGAGAGGGAAACCAGCGGGTCCTTTAAAAAATTGGTATGATATGAATTTACTTCAATGCCTTTTCTCATATATTTTGACTTATAATCGCGGATCATTTCCTTCATTGGGGGAAGTCCGTCAAAAAGATTGCTCCTGAAGAAGAAACAAAGCTTTAATGCGTATTTTATAAACCATAAAGATAAATAAACCAGGAAAGTCATTGCGTCTTCAACGGGAGAAAGGAAAATGGCGCCCTTACGATACTTAATCTTAAGCGGCGGAAGATCCTTTCCTGAATATACATAATAGTTAAACAAGGGCCGGTTCATCCCCAGCCGCATATCCATCCAGGTGCTTCCGCTCATTTTAACATTCATTTCAAGGAATTTGGGGGTGTTGTCCCGCGAGTCTACCCTGAATTGAACCCCTGTGCACCCCTTGAATCCTAAAGCCTTAAGCAGGCGGATCACCCCACGCAAGCTTTCATCCTGCCCGGTCAATTCATTTGCTCCCATGCGCAAGAAAAATATCCTTCTATCCGGTCTTTCAGCTTTATAACAAAAACTGGCAACAGGATCACTCTTTTTATCCAGATAAAGGCTGGCGATGATCATTTTTCTGCTGGGAATATACTCTTGAGCCACCAGCTCATTGAACTTCGACTTACAGCTTTTCTGCTTAGAGTACAATTCTTTCTCATCGGCGCATTTACGGACCCCTGAGCTCCCAAGCCCTAAGCGCGGCTTTATAATCATCGGGAATCCCAGGGTTGCGATGACCTTCTCAAGAGAGCCTGCTTCAAGCAAAAATGTCCTGGGGCAGGCTATCCCGTTTTTTTCGGCAAGAGCAGTAACTGCGAGCTTGTCCATCATAAGCATGGAGCTAGAATATTCCGGTACCGGTACTTCAATGCTTAAAGCCTTAAATCTTTGTATGTTCTTTGAAAAAAGATATACCGCCGGTTCATTGATCGGGACAATAAGGTTTATGGATTTACGCTTACAAATATCCAGGACTTGGGCTAAAAACTTCTCTTCTTTTTCCGTATTACCTTGACGGTAAAAACTATATACCCAGTCTCCGGCGGGGCTTTCCACGGAAAAAACTTCAGTCACGTAATGCGAATAGGAAGACGGACATGAAATCTTGGAAAATATGGTTCCAGGGCTGGCACACACATAGATTTTATCGCAAAGATCCCTTAGGCCATGAATCACAGGATATGCATGCGGGCTGTAAGGGTCTGGGATCAAAAGCTTAAATTTCATACCGGACTAAACCAGGATTCCGGCCGCTTTATTCAAGTAATAAATCATAAAGTTGCCTCACCTTGGCCAGGAAGCTGACATCAAAACGCAAATCCCTGGTCCTCGGGCGCGCAAAATCTATCTCCATGATTTTCTTGATCTTTGCCGGCCGCTTGGTTAATACTACGATCTTATCGGATAAAAACACGGCGTCTGATATATTGTGCGTCACAAGCACGGTTGTAGCTTTGCTTTTATCCCAGAGGGAAAGCACCAATTCATTCATTTTCTGACGGGTTATCTCGTCAAGATGGCAAAACGGCTCATCCATCAGCAAAACATTTGGGCTAATGCTAAAAGTCCTTGCGATTGACACACAAGCCCTCATGCCTCCGGATAATTCCGAAGGGAAGAATTCCTTGAAATTCGTAAGGCCAACCGAATCCATTATATCGTATATTATCCCCCTGCCTGCCTTATCAATCGGCTCACAGATTTCCCGGCTTAATCTGACGTTCTCAAAGGCAGAGCGCCACGGTAAAAGGGATGACTCCTGGAAGGCGAACCCAAGCCTATGATGCTTTAAAGCCATGCGGGGTGGCACACCCCCAATCCTGACTGCTCCGCTACTTGGCTCTAATAGGCCTCCGATGATCTTTAAAAGCGTGGTTTTACCGCACCCGGTAAAACCTACGATAGAAACAAACCGGTCTTCTTCTATATCTAAAGTTATATCATCCAGGACAAGGACATCTTCTTTATTCTTTGAATAAGTTTTCTTTAAACCTTTAATCGTTATATCTTTCTTCATTTCTTAGAAAGAAATTCATTGGTAAAACACTTTCTTACGTCTAATTTTTTGTCCATCTCTCCCGCGTCAATCAAAATATCCTGCGCCTGGTTCCATTTGTCTTCAGTTTGGTAAAATAAACCGTATTTTTGCGTCTCCTTACCGGCAACTTTGGGCAATATTCTTGCCAGCCCCTTTGCCAGGTACTGGGGGTCGGCTGAAGGATTGTACTTCAATATAAAACTCGCTGCTTCTTTCTCATGTTGCAGCGCGTACTCCCAGCCTCTCACAGTCGCCTTCATAAAAGCCCTGACTAAATCAGGGTGATTTTTTACTGAATCTTCATTCACCACAATATTGACTCCATAAGCGTCTAACCCGTAATCATCAAAATCCAGGATCACAGGGGTCAGGCCGGCGGCCTCTACAAGTGAAGGGGAATGATACACCGTAGAAAGGCAGCAATCCACTTTCTTTGCTATTAATAGTGGGGCTGTTGACTGCGACTCCAATTCAACTACCTCTTTCCTGTCTATATGCTGGCGTTTCATGAACGCCTTATATATGGTTTCGTTTACTGAAGGAGAATGTATGGCTATTGTTTTACCCTTGAGGTCGGCGGGCTTTATAATCGGGTTGTCCTTCAGGCTCACTATGCAGGTTGAGATA
>JAHFFQ010000085.1 GCA_023247875.1 Candidatus Omnitrophota bacterium
ATGCAGCTTGATGCGCTCCCGCATCTCTTTGTCCAGGCCCTGGCAAGTAGCGATAAAGGCGACTTTCTTGTATTTCTTGGCCAGGCTCAAAGCATAGGTGCTCTTCCCGCTGCGCGCCCCGCCTAAAATCAACGTTATTTTCTTCATATTCTCCTTAGGGACGTTTCTCAATTCAATCGGAGAAGTGTCCCCTAAACTTCCTCCTAAGGGGACAGTTCTCGCTTTTGCTTCAGAAACGTCCCTGCTTTGGCTTCAGAAACGTCCCTCTATGTTCGATGATGGTGATGCTTGCCGGAGAAGGGACATAACGCCAGAAATTCCTGCTCTTTAGCAGGCTGCTCACGAATATAGCGATCACCCCTCCGTGGCAGACCACAGCAATGGTTTTTCCGCGGTTGGCCTGAATTATTCTTTTTATGGCATCGTGGACCCTTTTTTTAAAAATCCGCATAGGCTCTGCTTCCGGGATCCTGGCTTTATAAGGATCAGCCAGCCACTCTTTATAGAGCTTGGGGTATTTTCTCACAATCTCATGATGCCTTAAACCCTCAAATACCCCAAAATCGATCTCTCTTAAACCTTTTACTTTTACAAAATCGCCTTTTCCAAAAAGTATGGCTTTTGTCTGAAGCGCGCGTTTTCTGTCGCTGCAATATATCCTGTCAAACTCAAATCCTTTAAATCTCTTCCGCAATCGCACAACCTGGGCCTTGCCTCGGCTGCTTAAACCTATATCTTTATAGCCGCAATATCTTCTCTGCTGATTCCATTCGGTTATACCATGGCGGATCAAGACAAGCCTGGTACCCATTATTTCTCTCCCGGGACCAAAAGCAGGTTTGGCTTGCCTGTAACCGGATTCTTATCTACAAGGACGATAGTTTTATAAACCGCCTCTATATTCTGGTAAGTCAAGACATCCTCCGGAATCCCCTCCTTAAAGACAACCCCTTTATCGAGCAGAGCGATACGATTGGCGTAAGCTCCGGCTAAATTCAGGTCATGCAGGATCATCACAATCGTAAGGTTATTACGCAAGTTCAGCCTCTTCAACAGGTCCAGGGTCTGGATCTGATGGCCGATATCTAAATGGCTGGTCGGCTCATCTAAAAACAGGAGTTCAGGTTCCTGCGCCAAAGCCCGGGCAATAATTACCCGCTGGCGCTCCCCGGCGCTCAACTCATCTATCCGCTTATCCTTTAAGCTTAAGGTGTCGGTCAAAAAAAGCTTTTCCGCGGCGATCTCAATGTCTCTTTTACCTTCAAACTGCAGCCTCTTCAAGTGCGGGATCCTGCCCATCAGGACCAGCTCCATAACCGTAAAAGAAAAACCGGTTGAGATATCCTGGGAGACAAAAGCCACCTTGCGGCAAAATTCCTTTAAATCCATCCGCGTAATGTTTTCATTGTTATAAAGGATCTCCCCATTGCTTAAAGCAAGCACCCGGGTTGCCATACGCAGAAGAGTGGTCTTCCCCGAGCCGTTAGGCCCGATGACCACCAGAAAATCACCGGCATTTACATCCAGGGTTATACCCTTAATGACATCCTCTTTATAATAACCGCCGCTTACATTATTTATCCCCAGCAACGCGCTCATCAGGCCTTTTTTCCTTTTTTCAAAAGAATGATAAATACCGGGGCGCCGATTATCGCCGTGATCACTCCGATAGGAATTTCAACCGGGGCAAATAGGGTGCGCGATAAAAGGTCGCAGAGGACCACAAATATGGAAGCAGCCAGACAGGTGACCGGTATTAAAAGCTTGTGGTTGGGCCCGACAACCAGGCGCATCATATGCGGCACGATCAGGCCGACAAACCCGATTATCCCGCAGATGCATATAAGGCTGGCGGTGATCACTGCCGTGATGAGGATCAATATTTTTTTTATGGCCTGCGTATTTATGCCCAGATGCACGGCATCCTCCTCCCCCATGCTGATGGCGTTCAAGTCCTGGGCAAAAAGATAAATCCCGCAAATACCCAATATAACGGGAATGGCGACCAGAAGCAAAAGCTTGCAATCATAGACCTGTAAGCTTCCCCATAACCACCAGTTCATCTCATGCATTGCTTCATTTCCAAACAAGGATACCAGGAATACTATTATTGAGGAGAAGGCGACCGAGACAATTACCCCGGATAGAATCAATGATTTATCCGCGATCATCCCTCTTTCCCGCGCCAGATTGTAAACCAGGATAATGCTGGCCATTGCTCCCAGGAAAGCAGCCAGCGGCATATAGAGCCGTGAGAGGCCGAGAATCGCGGCAGTTACCGCTGCCAGGCCAGCTCCGCTGGAAGTCCCCAGCAAATACGGTTCAGCCAAAGGGTTCCTTAAAATCGCCTGAAGCGCTATTCCGGAAACCGCCAGGCCGCTACCTACCAGGATAGCCGCGGCTATACGCAAAAGGCGCAGATTAAAAATAGCCTGGTTATCTTTAAGCAAAAGATTACCTAGCGGAATATTCACCGCGCCTTTGACCAAGGCAAAAATTATCGCCAGCCCCAGCAATAAAAATAAGATCACAAATCTTTTCTTAAAATACATATCTATCCTTCCGGATATAATCTTTTATAAAGCTCACTTAGTCCCCGGGTAATTCTTGGGCCCGGCCTGAGCAGGGTATCCGGGTCAATATCATTAAATACGCGCCCGCTTTTTACCGCCTCTATCTTATCCCAGCCAAAACGCTGCTTGATCAATTTTAAGGAGGGCTCCTTATCCATATAGGCCATAATAATGCACTGCGGGTCCAGGCTGATCACCTTCTCGGAGCTGATATTACAGTAAGGCCTGGGAAGCCCATGGGCAATATTGATCCCGCCTGCCAAAGTGATCAATTCATCCACAATAGAACCTTTGGCCGCGGTCATCAGCGGCTCATGCCAGATCTCTATAAAGGCCCTAACTCTTTTTTCGGGAGGGATAAGTTTTACCTTTGAGCTTATCGCGTTAACCTCATCTTGCATTCTAGCGGTCAAAGCAATTGCCTCGGCGGATTTATTCGTCAATTTGCCTATCTCTCTAATAGAATCAAACAATTCCTCCACGCTTGTCGGATCAGAGACATAGACCTTAAAATTAAGCTGCCTTAGCTGCGTAACAACCGGGGCCTGCTCAAGCCCGGTGCAAAAAATATAATCAGGTTTTAAAGCGATAATGTTCTCCATATTGGGGGAGCTGAAACTCCCGACTTTGATCTTGTTTTTTACCTCCGGAGGATAATTGCAGTAGGTACTCACCCCCACAATTTCCTTTTCCAGGCCCAGGGCAAAGAGGATTTCAGTGGTTGAGGGCGCAATACTGATGTAGCGCGGCCGGGGGACAGTAGTTTGGCTTCCGGTAGCCAAAGCCACGGTAAGAAAATAACCGATAAATATACTTAGCAGAGTAATTTTCTTCATAAAATAAAAATTCCCGACCTGGTACTTTGCGTACCTGGATCGGGCTTCACCCTGATATTACTATGGCCCATTCCGCGAGGCATTACTTTTCTTTATATAGGCAGGTCTTCTGGCTTGAGTCTCTCCCTACTTGCTGCGCCTTCCCATGCTGACTTTTATCAGCACAGTGGCTTTGGCTATCTGAAGCCAAACCACGGCCTTCCGGCCTGTGGCTTTTTAGCAGCTTTCGTCAACTCTTACAGCGGCGGGACCGCATCCGAATAATGCACAACGGATTTCCCTTAACCTATATGGTTAAATTTCCTCTTTACTTTAACACCCAATAAATATTTGTCAATAAATTTTATATCACCGCGGAATCCGCGATGACCAATGCTTCCCGGTATTCCTTGCTTGATTCCTGGGCGCAGCAGGTGGTTTCTTCAAGGATGCCTAACTTGGCCAGCCAGGTGAGCACGGTATCCCTTCGCTGCTCTAATTCTCCTCTGTTGGCGCTGGCAGCCATGAATTCCTTGATCCTCTGGCCTGAGACAATGATGCCGTTATCAATGGCCCTGGTTATATCAGCTTGCTCCTTATCCAGGTTAAAGCTAAGCAGTACAGATGAGCTTAACTTGGGCAGGCTGAAATCAAGCCCGCTAAAGCTGCCCATTGCTTCATAACGGGTAGCTGAGGCCATTGCCTTGTGCTTGAAGTCAATTCCCCCTACCTCTCCCTGTTCGGGAATTGTTGGTGAGCGTAGCGAAGCATCTATGCCTCCTAAGGGAGAAGAACTTGTTGTTTTTGCAGAATCAACCGGCGAACTGGCTGGCGCCGGTATTTTATCAATAATATTCAGGGCATCCTCCAGCAGTTGTTTTACTTTACCCAATTCTTGATTGCCCTGGTTCTGATCATGCAATAAAGAAACAAATGCTAAAACTTCAACAACAATCGCTGCTCTTTTGTGCAATCTTTCCGGGTTTGCAAGCAGAAAAGTAAGGCGCGATAAAATATAAGGCTTATGTTCTTGGGGATCACCGCCAACTGATATTTTCTCTAATTGATCTTGAGCGGATTTTAATTTCTTTTGTACGGTTTCCAGCGGATCCTCGGTTTGGATCTTACCAGTATCTTCAAGGCCTGTTGTTCCCGTATCTAAACCTACTATCTCCCATAATTCCTTAGCAAGCCCGAAACCCTCCATACCGCCATATTTTCCCTTTATGGGACTAATATAATTGATCACTTGCGCATGCTGGCCATCGGGAATATTGATTTTCTTAACTCTAATGAGGTTATCCAGGTGTTTTTGCGCGTGTTGCCCATACTCTTCTTTTGAGGCAAATCGAATGCGCATAAAAGGAGCTGTTTTTGCTTCTGCGCCTGAAGGATCTGCATAAAAATATTCTTCTTTAAGCAGGATACGGGCTGCTTCCCATGCCTCAACATCCTCTCCGGGCAAGAGCATATCTCTATTAGCGCGTAAAGAATCAAGTATGGAAACACGCAAACTGTCAACCGGCGCCGCGTTCAAAAATATCTGGCAAACATCCCCTCCCTTGGAAGAACCTGGCTTTTCTCTTTGTTTCCTGGCCTTAAACCCCGGATGGCGGGATTTTTTCTCTTGTGGTTTCGCTTTTGCCTTCTCCGTTATAATAACATAAAAATACCTTTCTAAGCCTTTGATTCTCTTTCTAAGCTCATTTTCTGTGCCTGAACCGCTTCTTACTGAATTCCATCTTAGCATTATGGCCTTATACAACGACAATCCTTCCTGAAGTAGTTCTATGGCATGCGGAGCAGCAATTTTCCTTACCTCAGGTGCCGGGGATACCTCTTCGGGTAAAGCTGCCACTTGTATCACTTCGCCTGCCCTGGCAGGGACTCGCATAACAGAAGCCGGCTCAGATATTTTAATCAAAAATCTAATTCTATCCTGGAACGCGGCAGCAAGCTTTTTGAAACTTTCAGGAGATAGCCGCGCCTCTTTCTTAAGCCCATCAATACAATAAAGTATGCGCGTCGTAGCCTGGTCAAGCTTGATATGCCCCTGAAGAATACCATCTTGCTTGGCTAAGTCATAAATCTTGCTTTGAATTCGCCTTACTTCCGGGTCTTGAAGATAAATTTCACCGTATCTGGAGGTAATTTCATCCAAAATCCCTGAATTCATAACCTTGCTGAGAACATGGCATGCACTCAAGCGTTCCTGCCAAGAGAAACCGAATCTCTCCAGAATCCCAAGCTCTTTTGCGATAATATCAGCAGCCTGATTGTCGAAGCTTGCCCTGATGTCTTCCTGTATCCCTTTGATCAGCGCCCTTGCATCTTCTTCACTTATCGCAAACACCGGCTTGGCTAATGAAGGCTGCGCAGATGAAGGCGGAGTAATCATTCGCGCCGGAGCAAATGGTTCTGGCCGAGTTTCTTCCGTAGAAAATTCATTAACCACCGCCTCAAGGTCTTCTGGGAGCCCATGAAATTCCCGGATAAGAAATCCGGCATTTTCAATAAGCTCAGACACGCAATTATACATATGTATTCCTATGTTAGTGGATTTAGCGCTGCTTGTCATCCCGAGTTTCATTGCCCTATTTCCAATCGCTGTTCTAATAGACGCTACTAAATCATTTGCATGCTTTGTGCCTGGTTTCGTATCATAGATTAATACGCTTAACAAATCTTTCCTTTCTTTAATGAATGAAGATAATGACTGTATGGTGATAATAATTTCTTTGGGAGTAGGATCAAAATCTAGCGCCTGTATCTCCTTTGGGATAGTAAAAGCCACCCTAATCGAGTATTTCTTCTTCAGCATCTCCCGTAACGCATCAATCACCTTTTGCCCCACTGCCGAACCGGCTGTCCACTGCGCGGGAGAAGAGGAAACCAGCGAATAAGACTCAAGTTCCTGTAAAACATGCAGCTTTTCAGAAAACTTATCAACATAAGAGTCTTTATTCGTTGCTTCTAAACCGGGATCAGATTGTATCCTTCTCATCATATTAACAATGAAATCCTTTAGGTGTTGAACATTATGGGTTGAGTAGAAGGCAGAC
>JAHFFQ010000086.1 GCA_023247875.1 Candidatus Omnitrophota bacterium
CTTAAACCCGCCATGAATTCCGGCTTGATATCGGTCCTTGCTTTAAAAACTTCGAAGGCTGCAATGCTGGCTGTAAGTATTGCCGGTTGGGAGTTAATGGTCAGCTTGAGCATCTCCGGATTGCCGCCAAACATAAGCCCGGACAAGGAAAAACCCAGTATCTTATCCGCTTTATCAAAGACCGCTTTACTTTCCGGGAAGGATTCATACAGATCCTTGCCCATACCCACATATTGGCTGCCCTGGCCGGCAAAAAGATAAGCGGACTTCTCTACCATTCTATGACGCAGGCGCCCCAGACCAAACCTGCTCCAAAGGCGTCCAAAAGGATGATATCCCCTTTTTTTACCTTTCCCTCCTGGACCGCTTCACAAAGGGCGGTAACCGTGGAGGCGCTTGACATGTTCCCGCATCTCTCTATATTAAGATAAACCCGCTCTTCCGGGATGCCTAGTTTTTTCGCTACAGCCATGATGATCCGTCTGTTTGCCTGATGCGGGATGATCAGGTCCACATCGGAAAAAGTTAAATCCGCCTGTCTTAACACGGTTTCGGCGGCTTCAGTCATAGTATTAACTGCGATCTTAAATAGTTCATTGCCCTGCATTTTCAGGAAATGCATGCGTTTTTCCACGGTCTCATGAGTCGCCGGGTTGCGCGAGCCTCCCGCAGGCAAATTCAATATCCCGGCTTTGGAACCGTCACATCCTAAATATATAGAAATGATCCCGCCGGATTTTACCTCCGAGAGCACAGCAGCCCCCGCCCCGTCGCCGAACAAAACACAGGTATTGCGGTCCTGCCAGTCAGTGATGGATGAAAGAACTTCAGAACCGACAACCAGGGCATTCTTATAAGTGCCGCAGGAGATAAACTGCTGTGCCACCGAAAGCCCATAGAGAAAACCCGCGCAGGCAGCGGAGATATCAAAGCAGGCGGCCTTTTTTGCCTGCAGTTTATTTTGGAGGATCGCCGATACCGAAGGAAAAGGCATATCCCCGGTGATCGTCGCCACGATGATCAGATCCAACTCCTCAGGCTTGATCCCGGCGCTATTTAAAGCCTTAATGCTGGCTTTAAAAGCCAGGTCCGAAGAAGCCTCGCTGGCAGCAGCCAAATGCCGTTCTTTTATGCCGGTGCGGCTGGTGATCCATTCATCGGAAGTGTCCACTATCTTCTCCATCTCCGCGTTGGTAAGTATTTTCTCCGGCAGGTATTCGCCTACCCCGATGATCCCTACTTTTTTCAATTGGTTTTCCTATTGTAGCGCTTCCAGAATCCTGGCGTTAACCTGGCGCTCAACCTCTTCTTTAGCAACCCTGATCGCGTTCTTTATCGCCTTTTTGTTAGAGCGGCCGTGGCCGATGATTACCACGCCGTTAACCCCCAATAAGAGGGCTCCGCCGTACTCGGCGTAATCGATCTCCTTCTTAAAACGTTTAAGGCTGGGCATCATAAAGACCAGGCCGATCTTACCCCAGAAATCGCTTAAAAGATGGCGCTTGAGGTATGTCTGCATTGCTTCAGCCGCGCTTTCGGCGACCTTTAAAGCTACGTTGCCCACAAAACCATCGCAAATAACAATATCGCACTTGCCGCTGAAAATATCCCTGCCTTCCACATTGCCGACAAAATTAAGCTTGGCTTTCTCCAGCAGCTCGTAAGTCTCCCGGATAAACTCCGTGCCCTTCTTCTCCTCTTCGCCGATGTTCAGTAATCCCACGCTGGGGTTGGGTTTATTCAAGATGTTCTTGCAGTAGGCATCTGCCATAATCCCGTATTGCAATAACTGAGTGGGCTTAGGGTCGATGTTGGCTCCGACATCGATGATCAGGGAATTACCTTTTAATGTTGGGGTAACAATACCGATCCCCGGACGCTCAATACCCGGAAGAAGGCCCAAACCCAGGGTCCCGGCACAAACTACCGCGCCGGTATTACCCGCGCTAAAGAAGGCGTCACCTTTACCCTGCTTGACCAGGTCAACTCCGACAACAATGGAAGAATCCCTCTTTCTTCTAATGCTGGTGGCGGCGGATTCGCTCATCTGGATCACCTCAGAAGCATGCTGCACGCTGATCTGACTGCCGGTATATTTAGCCTTTTTTAAAAGGGCTTCTATCTTTGGCTGGTCACCTACGAGAACCACATCTACACCATACTCTTCTACCGCGGCCAGGGAACCATCAATAACCACTCCGGGGGCATGATCACCACCCATGGCATCAACGACAATTTTCATACTTTTGTCTCCTTAAAAACTATAATGTGCTCATTTTTCTTTCCTACCTCGCTAACGCTCGGTAGGATTACGCTAGATAAAATCTATAAGGTGCTTACTTTTTCTTCTTTTTTTCTTTGACTTTTATTTCAATGACCTGGCGGCCATCATAATATCCGCAGACCAGGCAAACCCGATGCGACAGCTTAAGCTGTTTGCATTGCGGGCAAGGGGCCAGATTAGTTTTTTTGATCTTCCAATGTGTACGGCGTTTTCTGCCGCGCTGCACCGAATGCCTTCTTTTAGGTAGAGCCACAGTTACATCCTCCTTCGTTTTTGTTAATACCGCACTTTTTACAAAGCCCTTTGCAGTTTGAATCACAAAGCGGCTTGATGGGGTAATCCAGAATGACTTCCTCTCTTATCTCGGGATTTAAATCAATAAAGGTGAGACTGCTATCCAAAGGATAATTCAGCTGCACATCTTTATCCCAATCCCAATCAAACTCTTTAAGGCAGCGGGAGCAGGCCGCATGGAGCCTGGCCTTAATATTCAAATCCACGCTTAGGGCGTTAGTGATCCTCCAGGCGCGCGCCTTAAGCTTAAGCGGTGCGCTAAACTTGATCAGATCTGTTTCCAGGTCCAGCTCTCCGGGCGTAATCTCCTCTTCCAAGAGAATACCCTCAAAGGGAACCTGATTGACGAATATCTTCACTATTTTTTACGCAATTTCTTCTGCAATGCCTTAGCCACAAAATCCGGCACAAACTCCGAAAGCTCCGCGCCCAGAATAGCCGCCTCTTTGATCAATTTTGCCGAAAGATAACTGTAAGATTCATGCGGCATGAGAAAAATAGTCTCAATGTCTCCTGCCAGCTTGCGGTTAGTCAAAGCCATCTGGAATTCATATTCGAAATCCGAAAGCATCCGCAAGCCGCGCACCAGCACCCCGGCCTTCATCTTTCGGGCAAAATCCACCACCAGGCCGTCAAAATGGGTTACCGTCACCCCATCCATGCCTAAAGTAGCCTGCTTAAGCATGGCTACTCTTTCCCTGACACTGAAAACCGGCTTCTTATGCGGATTATGCGCGACAGCTACGATGACGTCCTGAAAGATCTCGTGCGCGCGTTTGATCAAGTCAATATGGCCGTTAGTCACCGGGTCAAATGTCCCGGGATATAAGGCAGTCTGGCACATTATTTTACTTTTCCTTCCTAAAAATTGAAAGCCAGGTATCACCGTACTTGGCTTCTTTAATTAAACGAAAATTTGGGCTGTTTCCGGAAAGCAACTCGAGCCTTGAATGCTGCACCAGGATCAAACCATTGGGCGATAATATATCATAAGCCTCCAGGGTTTGCAAGATTTTTTTTGCCTTATCCAGATGATAAGGCGGATCCAGAAAGATTATATCAAATATTTTCTTATTCTGGGCCAACAACTTAACTGCTTTTTCGGCGTCCAGATGATATAAATTACAGGAGGAGGCGCCAAGCGTATTAATATTCCTTTTTATGGCCAATACAGAGTCGCGCTGGCTCTCAACCATGGTCAGCTCCAGCGCACCCCTGGAGAGTGCCTCAAAACCTATCGCCCCGGAGCCGGCATAAAGCTCAAGGAAGGTTAAGCCGCTGATATCCCCAAGTATGTCAAAAACCGCCTTGCGTACCTTATCCTGGGTAGGGCGTATCCCTCTTGGGTAAAATAGCTTACGATTACGGTATTTTCCTGTAGTTATGCGCATCGCGTTTTATAAACTCCGAAACGGAGATATCCTCCATATTGACTGTCTGGCCTAACCTGTAATCCCGGCCGATATCCCTGGTCTCCATAAAAAGCTGATTCATTAAATAAGGGTCTGTACGGTGATAGTGGCGGACGATGAATATCTGGTCAGACATAACAGATGCTGCCTTAACGGAATTGGTTAATTGGCCGGTATCCGAAACCGGCAAAAGGTATATATCATCGTCCAAATAATAAGACTGGGCCAGTAGCACGCCTCTCATATTACAGGCCAATACCGCCGATGTTATTCCCCGCGATTTCTGGTTGATCCAGCGGCATACATTTTCCGGAGCTGGCCCAAATTGCACCCTGCTGACTAAGAAGGAAGATACCAGCATTAGTAAAATAAACAGGGTTGTAACAGTTTTATTCCGGGAAAATCCAAAACTCAGAAAATACCCTGCTAGCGGAATGAAGCCCAAAAAAGAAAAAACCCAAAAACGCTCCTGCCGCAGGAGCGCCCCTTGCTCGAGAATATCCAGAAAGAGCATGCTCGCTAGAGGCACGGTAAAGATGCTTAAACAGAACCAAAGCTGCCGGCGGTATTTAACAATGATGCCTCTTGCCCCATAAATTGCCATATAAACAAAAAAGGATAACCCCGCCAGCAAGAATACGCGCGGCAGTAAACCGGGATTATCAAATATAAGGAGATAACGACTGGCCCCCGGGAAGATGTTGCCTATTTTATCGATTATCCCGGGATAGCCGAATAACCACTCCGTGTTAGGGAAATTATACCCTTTCACAATCACCAGGCTCAGCCAGGGCGAGAAAAACAACAAGGAACCCAGGACAGCTAAATAGAATTTCCTGATCTTTAGGCTCTGGCGCCTATTTGCAAAGCTGAAATAGATAAAATGGCCGATAGCGACAAAGGCGTAAAGATAATGAGTGTAGAGCCCCAGGGCAGTGAATACGGCAAAGCAAAAGGCATCCCAATTTCTGTTATTTTTCTCCAGCCTCAACAAGAACAACGAAGATAATAAACCGATTGCCATGATCAGGCTATAGGGGCGCGCCTCCTGAGAATAACGGATACTAAAAGCGCTGATAGCGGCAAATAAAGCGCAGAAAAGAGCTGTCCGTTGATCAAAAAGACGCACTCCTATCCTATAAGCCAAGAATATGGTAAAAATACCCATCAGAACGGAGAAAAACCTTAAAACAAATATGGAATCGCCAAATACCCTCATCCAAATATACATTATCCAGAAATACAGGGGCGGATGAGTATCCGTTTCCAATAAACCTGCGGTTACATCTTTAATCTGTCTGGCAGGATCGATCTTAAGTAATAACCTGTAATCCCGGGGCTTTAAGAGTACGGGTAACTCTCTCTTAGAAGAATCGTCCACAAACTTTACCACATCAACACCATGGCCGCTGGACTGGAAGAGAGTAAAGAACTCATCAGTCCATAAGGAACGGCCGGAGAGGTTATTGACCCGCAGAGCCAAGGCGAGAATGAATAATAATAACAAAACAAAAAAAAGCCGCATCTTATTTACAAAGCACCCTTAGCCCACCGCGGTAAAATTTTCATATTCAGGAAACCTCTGTAGTAACCGGTCTTTGAGCCGGGCATTCTGACGCGATGAAAGCATAGCATCTGCGGCTATAAGCCTTAATGCCTCCTCCCTTGCCCTTTTCAATAACTGCAGCTGGGTCAAAGGATTGGCGATTTTTAATTCCGCCAGTCCATGCTGCCTGCTGCCGAAAAATTCACCCGGACCCCTGATCTTTAAGTCCTCCTCCGCGATACGGAAGCCGTCGCTGGATGCGGCCATTGCTTGAAGCCGAAGCACCGCTTCCTGGCTTTGGCCGTCGGAAATAAGAACGCAGAATGACTCTAGCCTCCCCCTGCCGATCCTTCCACGCAGCTGATGCAACTGGCTTAAGCCAAAACGCTCGGCAGATTCAATGATCATACAGGTCGCGTTGGGGATATCAATACCTACCTCCAGGATCGTAGTTGAGATCAAAATATCAAGCTGGCCGTTTTTAAACTTAGACATTACCTCCTCCTGCGCTGCTTGTTTAAGCTTGCCGTGAATAAGGCCCAGGCGGAAATCCTTAAACTCACCCGCTTTAAGTTCAGCGAACATTTTTTTGGCTCCGGCAATATCCAGGGCACCCAGCCCCCGCCCACGGGGGCTGGGCTCTTCGATAACCGGATAAATAATATACGCCTGCCTGCGGTAATTAAGCTCCTCTTTGACGATCGCGTAAGCCTTTTTCTTCTCCCGCTGGCTAAAAATCAGGGTTTTTATGGGCAGGCGTCCCGGAGGAAGCTGGTTGATCACCGAAATATCCAGGTCTCCGTAAATAGTAATCGCTAATGTGCGGGGTATGGGTGTGGCGGTCATG
>JAHFFQ010000087.1 GCA_023247875.1 Candidatus Omnitrophota bacterium
AGCCTGACCCTGGCGGATAAGCGCAGTGATACCTTCAGCGTTTATATCATTCCGCACACCCTTAAGAATACAACTTTAAGTTTTAAAGGCCCCTCGGATAAGCTGAATGTTGAGTTTGATATTCTCGCTAAGAAAATCCCCGCCTGATTTTTCTGTTGTTGCCATACTGTAAAATTCTGGTATAATTAATAAACAAATATATGCAAAGGTCCTTCGCCCCGCCATAGGCGTGGCTTCAGGACCGTTTTGCTGACTCAATTGGTGCAAAACGGGGCGTGGCTCAGCTTGGTAGAGCGCTTGAATGGGGTTCAAGAGGTCACAGGTTCAAGTCCTGTCGCCCCGAATTAAATGAGGCCCAAACTTATGGAGCGTAAGCGACATAAGTTTGCTGGCTGAATTTAATCCTTACGAACAAAGGTGAGTAAGGATTAAATATATCCCGGCTTTAAAAAGGGAGACTCAATGCGCAAACATATCTTTTGTTTTTTTCTGTGCTTTCTCTTTATCCTGACCAGTTCTGGTTCTTATCTTTTTGCCGATGAAACCCTCACCATCACCACCTATTATCCTTCCCCCTATGGAAGCTATAACCAGCTCTATGTCGCGAATAATCTAGGCATTGGCACGACGGCCCCCCAAACAAAATTGGATATCTATATCGGTAACGGAGGGACTGGCGGGACCGCAGGATTAAAAATTGGAGGGACAAGCTATTACCCCAGTTTGGAGTTAGGCATTGAAAACGCCTACGACGGCCAGATCCGGACTTATGGCAATGACCTAAGGATCTACTCAGGTCATTTCAGGACTGTAGGAATAACAGCCAGCGAAAGCCATGCTATATATTTTAATACCAGCAAGGCGGGTTCGACAGACTGGAGTACGCCTAAAATGGCTTTGAATTGGGACGGCAACCTTGGCATCGGCACGACTGGCCCCAGGGCGAAGTTAGATGTCTATGAGTCTTCTTCAGCTAACCCTCTAAACTCTGTTCTCAAGATAGAAGGTTATGCCGATGCTGTCGGAGAAGGGCCATTCATAGATTTCCATGAAAGATGGTCCGGTTCTTGGGCGGATTGGATAGTTGCCAGGATCGGTGGCGTATACGAAACAAGCAGCGGCGGGTCTAACCGCGGCGCTTTGGTTTTTCATACTGCCGATACCAGCAGCGCCACTACCGGTACTGCGGCTACTGTTGAAAGAATGCGCATTCAAGGGAACGGCTATGTCGGTATCGGCACGACTAGTCCTATTCTACCGCTGCACGTTGCCTCGAATGCGAATACCTCTCCCTTGTTGCTGGAGACATATAATAGCTATGACACAGTCTCTATTATGCCGTGGTCTGGTGTTTCATTTCTTAGTTCAGGAGTTTATTATAAGAATAGTTCATGGGTTCATGATGCTTATGGAGCATATAACTGTATTTTTGGTTTTAGTGGCTCCGCCGGAGGTTCTTGGTATGCCTCAAACAACAGCGCCGCTAGTTGGAATGTTGCTAATAACGTGGTTCTTTGGACCGCTGCCGGTGTTTTGCAGGGTGCCTCGAGCAGGAGCCTTAAGGAGGGCTTTGTAAAACTTGACTTTAATGACCTGCTGGCAAAGATAGGGCAGTTAGAGATCAGCCGCTGGAACTATAAAACAGAGAACTCCTCTGTAACCCACATCGGGCCCATGGCGGAGGATTTTTACAAACTTTTCAAGACAGGCGATAGCAATAAGTCTATCGGGCTTATTGATGAAGCAGGCGTGGCATTGGCAGGGGTAAAGGGCCTTTTGCAACAAGTAAAGCTTCAGCAACAGCAGATAGAGAAACTGCAGAGTGAGATCGAAAAACTAAAAATCCGGCTAGAGCGCTTGGATGGGGTTCAAGAGGTCACAGGTTCAAGTCCTGTCGCCCCGACTTAAATAAAGGAGGCCCAATGCGTAAATTAAAATTTTTTCCATTTCCGTATTTTATTTTTGTGTATCTGGTGATCAGTTTCATTCATCCGCTATTTGCCGACGAATCCATCACCATCACCACCTATTATCCTTCTCCATATGGCGTATATAAGGAATTAACCACTACCAGCAATGCCTATCTGGCTACTACCGGCGGCTACGTCGGCATCGGGACGACGGTGCCGACGGTGCAGCTTGAACGGGCCTGCCCGGCAGGATTCACTAATATCAAGGCAGGTAATAACCAGCTTGGCTGCATGGAGACGGCAGAGCACGGCTCGGCTACCTGGTATGTCGCTGTCAACACCTGTTTCACTACCTATGGCGGGAGACTTCCGATCTATTCGGAATGGTACGTCGCGATGAATAACTATGTGCTTACAGACGAGACCGACGATTTCGAATGGCTAGGAAATAGTGATCACTTTGGTAGCGGCTTGGGATGTGGTGAGGCAGGCCAGGGTGGTCTTACTCTTGCAACTTCAGAGGTTCCGGATGCCACGCGCGCCTATCGCTGCTGGATCCCCAGGTAAACCTGAGTTAAGATGAAAAAGAAGCTGCATATTTTTTATTCAGGCAGTGTGCAAGGCATCGGGATGCGTTATACTGTCCGGGATGTTGCTTTAAGCCTTAAGATTTGCGGTTGGGTGAAAAACTTAAGGGACGGCCGGGTTGAGGTTTTAGCGGAAGCCGAAGAAGATACCCTTAATGATTTTCTTGAGCAGATTAAGGAGCGTTTCCCACGCTATATTAAAGAGACAGCTTTAGAATGGCTTCCTGCAAGCGGGGAATTCCGCGATTTTCAAGTGGTATTCTGACCTGGTGAACAGTCGAATATGTCCCTTAGAATAAAAAAAGAAATAGAGCAGTTAAAAGCAAAATTACGCAAGCACGATTATCTGTATTATATCCTAAGCCAGCCGCAGATCTCCGATAAAGAATATGATGATTTGTTTGCCAGGCTGAAATCCCTTGAAGAGGCACATCCGCAATACCGCACTGATGATTCTCCCACTGTGAGGGTTTCCGGGGGAATAAGCCCGGGCTTTAAGACGGTAAAGCATGGCGCCGGGATGTTCTCCCTGGACAATACTTATTCCATTGATGAATTAAATGAGTGGGAGGGACGCCTGCGCAAGGGTTTAGGCAAGGAGGCTGTTTATGATTATGTGGTTGAGCTTAAGATTGACGGGGTAAGCGCTAATCTTACTTATGTAAAGGGCAAGCTTACTATAGCTGCAACCCGGGGTGACGGCCAGACAGGGGAAGATGTGACTGCCAACGTAAAAACTATCCGTTCTATCCCCCTGGTTTTAATGGGGAGGGAGCTGCCGGATTTAGTGGAGATTCGCGGAGAGGTTTACATGGATAAGCGGGATTTTGTGCGGCTCAATAATGAACGCCAGGAGAATGATGAGCTCTTGTTTGCTAATCCGCGCAACGCTACAAGCGGTTCATTGAAATTATTGGATAGCAGTATTGTGGCTAAAAGGCATCTTAATTTTTTAGCGCATTCTTTAGGTATTTATGAGGGTAAGCCGGTTAAGAACCAGTGGGAATTTCTAGGATTGTTAAAGGAGTGGGGCCTGCGCACGGATAGGCATTGCGTATCCTGCCGCGATATAGAAGGGGTGCTCGCTTACTGCAGAAAGTGGCAGGAGAAAAGAGAGGAAGTTCCTTATGAGATAGATGGGGCTGTGGTTAAATTAAACAGCTTTAGCCAGCAGAAACATCTGGGTTTTACGGCGAAAAGCCCGCGCTGGGCAGTGGCTTATAAGTTTCCCGCCCGGCAGGCAACCACCGAGGTTTTAGCGATAGAGGTTAATGTCGGCCGCACCGGGGTGATCACCCCCACAGCAGAGCTTAAACCAGTAGAGTGCGCGGGGGTGATTATCAGCCACGCCACCCTGCATAATTTTGATGAGATAAAAAGGCTTAAAATCCGCGTCGGTGACTGGGTGCTTATTGAACGCGCCGGGGATGTCATTCCCAAAGTGGTAAAGGTAATCCAGCAGAAGGGTAAGGAGGAATATGCTATCCCTCTGCGTTGCCCTGCTTGCAAAGAAAAGATCGTCAAGGAAAAAGAGGGGGAGGTGGCTTACCGTTGCCTGAATTCTGATTGCCCGGCGCAGCTTGAGCGCTCCCTGCTGCATTTTTCCAGCCGTGATGCCATGGATATTGAAGGATTAGGGGAGGCGGTGATCAGCCAGCTGGTCAAATTAAAATACTTGCAGAGTTTAGCGGATGTCTATAAACTTAAGCTTGAGCAGTTGTTAAAGCTGGAGCTATTTAAGGAAAAGAAGGCGAATAATTTGTTGTCCGGTATCCAAAAGAGCAAGTCGCGGTATTTAGCGCGCTTGATCTTTGCTTTAGGCATACGCCACGTTGGGCAAAAGGCCGCCTATACATTAGCGGGGGAGTTCGGGAGTATGGATAAGCTTATGCACGCTAAACTTGAAGACCTGGACAATATCCCCGAGATAGGCCTGATCATGGCAGGTTCCGTTATTGATTATTTCAGCCTCTCCCGTAATAAGAAACTGATCAAGGAACTGAAGGAGTCGGGGGTAAATATGCTCCAGGAGGGTTTTGAGGCTAAGACAAATAAATTAACCGGTAAAACCTTTGTTTTTACCGGAGAGCTTAAAGGATTCTCGCGCCATGAAGCAGAGGAGTCGGTGCGTTTATCGGGGGGAAAATTTTCATCCAGCGTGAGCAGTAAAACCGACTTTGTGGTAGCCGGTGAGAGCGCGGGTACAAAATTAGAGAAGGCCAGGGAATTAGGGGTAAAGATTATCGGCGAGGATGAGCTTAAGGAGATGCTTAAATGAAAAAAATTGTTATGCTTTTTTTATCGGGTATCTTGCTGATCAATCTTATGGGCTGCGAGGCTTTTACGCGTAAGTTCACCCGCAAGTCAAAGAAAACAGACCAGACGGTAGAGATGGTCCTGGCTCCCGAAGAATATAAGGGCCCTAATATGACAAAGGAGGAGCTCTACCGGCAGTATTTTCTTTACTGGAAATCCTGGCAGGATGAGCTGATCAATGCCCTTACCCACAACGCCAGCCTTAAGAAAAAGGTGGATTGTGCTCAAGAGGCGCTTAAGAATTTAGTAAATATGCGGGCGCTTCTGATCGAGCAGGCCCAGAAGAACCTTGATGTTTATATCGCCAGGTCTCAGGATCTGCTCTCGGATATGCAAAAAGATACCTACGGAGCGGTTAATAACCGCAATAACGACGCCGCCGAGCACATCAAATCGGATATTCAGCGCGGTTTTATTTATCCCAAGGTGAAGAATTATATCCGATGATACTGGAAACCGTTAATGTGAGCCCGATGCAGGTCAATTGTTATATACTTGCCTGCGCGGAGGCAGGCCAAGCCGTAATTATAGACCCGGGAGACCAGGCCCGTAAAATAAACGCGGTCTTGGATAAGCATAAATTGCGGCCGAGCATGGTGATCAATACCCATGGCCATTATGATCATATCGGCTGCGACGATAAATTCGGGGTGCCGGTTTACGCGCATAAGCAGGAGCTGGTTATGCTTACTGATCCGGTCTTAAATCTTTCCGCCTCTTTTTCCTGGCCATATAAAGTTAAATCTGAAATTATCAGCCTGGAGGATAAGCAGGTAATTACATTAGATTGCCTGGAGCTGGAGGTGATGCATTTACCCGGCCATACACCGGGAGGAATAGCCCTTTTGATGAAAAAGCCGCGGACAGATATTATTTTTACCGGGGACACGTTGTTCTGTCAGGGGGTAGGGAGAACAGACCTTCCCGGGGGTAACCAGCTGGAGCTTGAGAAGTCAATAAGAGAAAGATTATTTGTTCTGCCCGATGCGACCAGGGTTTATCCCGGGCATGGAGCGCCAACCACAATAGGCGATGAAAGAACTCATTGATTCATTCCTGGACTATCTAACAGTCGAGCGCGGCCTGGCCAAGAACACGACCATTGCCTACCGCCGGGACCTGAATATTTATTTGGATTTTATCATTGGTCTCGGACGCAATGCCCTCTCCCAGATATCCAAAAACGATATTACCAGTTTCATGCTTTTCGCTAAGGAGAAAGGGGTATCTCCGGTCAGCATATCGCGCCGCCTGGCAGCCATACGCATGTTCCACCGCTTCCTGGCCAGAGAAAGGATTTTGAAGAGTGACCCCACTACTTTGATCGATTCTCCAAAGCTGTGGAAGAAGGTCCCGGATACCCTTTCTTTGAATGAGATTGAGGCATTGATAGCCCAGCCGCAAACGCGCGATTTCCAGGGGACCAGGGACAGGGCTATTCTTGAAACACTTTACGCTACCGGTATGCGCGTATCCGAAGCAACCGGCCTTAAGGCCGCTGATGTGAATCTGGATATCGGGTTCTTACGCTGTATCGGCAAAGGCAA
>JAHFFQ010000088.1 GCA_023247875.1 Candidatus Omnitrophota bacterium
CCGGAAGAGAATCCCCCGGTCCTGCTGCGTAACCCTGCCTGGATCGCCGTGATCAAACCGGTATTTAAATTCCTGGAGATACTGCCAGGTTATCACGAGCTGGATATCAGCTTGCCGTTCCTTGTATTCTTCAGCATCTTCTTCGGAATATTGATCGGCGATGCCGGCTATGGCCTGGTGTATTGTTTGATCACCTTCTTCTTACATCAGCGGGCGCGTAAAAATAAGCAAAAGACCAGCGGGTTTTTTCTCTTTTACATCCTAAGCTTTTGCGCTATTATATGGGGGGTTTGTACGGGGACCTTTTTTGGGCAGGAGTGGGTTTTAAAAGCAGGGTATAAGCCCTTGATCCCGGCGCTTAATGATGAAAAAAAACTCCAGAGTTTATGTTTTTTTATCGGGGCGCTCCACCTGTCCATCGCGCATATCTGGCGGGCCATACTTAAGTCCCCGTCTTTCAGCGCCTTAGCGGATATCGGCTGGACATGTATTTTGTGGGCCTGTTTTTTCATCGCCAGGGTGCTTATACTGGGGGATAGTTTTCCTTCTTTCGGAAACTGGCTGATTATCGCGGGAATAGCCCTGGTTGTAATTTTTACCAGCCCGCAGAAAAATATCCTTAAAGGCATTGGCCAGGGCTTAGGCGCGTTGGCCTTAAGCCTGATGAATAATTTTACCGACGTGGTTTCATATATCCGTCTTTTCGCGGTGGGCTTAGCCGGGGTAGCTATATCGGATGCGTTTAACGCCATGGCCTCTTCTGCGGGAAACCAGGGCGTATTTGCCCTGATATTGGCGGGTTTTATTCTTTTGGTCGGGCATACCCTTGGAGTTGTGTTGGGACCGGTAGCAGTATTGGTGCATGGTATCAGGCTTAATGTATTGGAATTTTCAGGCCATGCCAACGTATCCTGGAGCGGGCAAAATTATAGGCCTTTAAAAGATTAATAAGGGGAGGAATTATGGACAATAATATGCTGATGCAGTTTAAGGATTTAGGCGCTATTCTGGTGCTTGCCCTTGCCGCGGTGGGTTCCGGATGCGGGGCAGGGGTAGCCGGAATGGCTGCTATCGGTGCCTGGAAGAAAAATTTCGCGCAGAATAAAGCCGCCTCTTTTATGCTGGTGGTTTTTGTGGCGGCACCGCTTACCCAGACGGTATATGGCATGATCGTTATGCGCCAGTTGATGGAGATAGCCAACAAAGGCCTGTTTCTTTGGAGTATCGGGGCTTTTAGCGGCCTGGCCATCGGGCTTTCCGCGTTTTGGCAGGGAAAATGCGCGGCCTGCGCCTGCGATGCCATGGGTGAGACGGATAAGGGTTTTGGCAACTATCTGGTTGTCTTAGGCATGACCGAAACCGTAGCCTTACTGGTCATGGCATTTACCCTGATGCTCCTTGGTATAGTCAAAGGAGCCTAAATTTACGGGCGATTAGCTCATCCCCTGGCGAGGGTTTCGCTAATCGTCGGTATACTAACCTGGATTTGGGGCGATTAGCTCAGTTGGTTAGAGCGTCTGATTTACATTCAGAAGGTCAGGGGTTCAACTCCTCTATCGCCCACCATATTTAGCCGGCAATTTCTAGAAAAAACGGAAATAACCGGTTGTATTTTTTGAAATTTTGGATACAATATAATTCTTTCATAAACTGTTTGGGGTCGTAGCTTAGCCTGGTTTAAAGCGCCTCCCTGTCACGGAGGAGATCGCGAGTCCGAATCTCGTCGGCCCCGTTTATTCAGTTTTTACCTTGAGTTTTCCCGCCGCAGGTGTTACCATAATCTAAGTCTTTAAGCGCAAGCATCCCAAAATCCGCAAAGATGCCAAAGAAAATCTGGCTTTCTTTAATTTTGTGCTTAAGTTTTGCCTATCCGGTATACGGCTATGAACTGTTGAATACCGAGAATCTTGCGCTGGGATTAGATACCTATCTGCGCGCCGACCTGGTAAGTTTTAAGAATGTGGCAGGCCTGGATAGCCATAATAAAGATGACCATGCTAATTACCTGGGGATAGATTACAGTTTTGCTTTTAGCGCGGATTTCAAGGATTCAGGAAACAAATTTTTTATCAAGCTTGAGCGTAACGGGCCTTATGATTACGACGCGCCCATCTATATACACAATACGCTGAACACTTCCGGGGGCAGGATTGAGAAATACCAGGGAGTGGAATTGCTTCCGCAGGTTGAAGAATTTTGGCTTGATTCCAGGACAAGGAACGGGTTGGGCTTTAAGGCCGGGATCTATATTTATGAGGTAGGTAATGGTTTCAGCCTTAACGGAAATTATGAAAATTACGGGATTACCCTGTATAAAGAGACACAAGATTTGTTCTGGCGCCTTTATTATTGCCGGCCGGACCTGGTTTACAAAAATCATTTAGGCCCGCATATTAAACAAGAGGCGGAGTAGGGCCAGAAATACGAACCTAACGCGGCCAACTTTTTCTCTACCGATGTTAAGATCACGGCGGGTAAACAGACATTTTGGCCGTATGTAGGGATGCTGGCGGATTATACATCCAATGGTAAAAGGGATAACCTTTTTGCCGCTCCCATAAAAAGAGATCTGTTGGGGACATTTGGCACTGCCTGGCAGTTTGAGGGGGAGTCGCTTTCCCTCAAATTAGAGGCAGCGCATAATTTCGGATATGCCAGTAGTGCGGACAGCGATTATAAAGATATCGCGCATACCGGGTACATGTTTTATTCCGGATTAGATTATACCCTGGGGAAACTGGTTTCGGAAATGCAATTCCTGCTTTGCTCCGGGAATAAAGTTACTCCGGACATGGCAGGGGACCCGGAAGCCCTTTATGTCTCGGGAAAAAACCGGGCTTTTAGTTATTTCTCTCCGACCAATATAAACCTGGGGGATGCTATAAGCACCAGCAATGCCACCATGCTTCCCATAGTCGCTATGGGCGGCGGTTACGGTATAAATTACGGAGTGCCGCGGCCGACAACATTTTTCGCCGGTGACTTTGAAAACCTGATTATGCCTTCAATAGGCTTTGATTATAATTTTACGGATAAGCTAAGTGTTGGTTTGTACGGGTATTACCTGATGGCATTTAACCGTCCGGTAGGGACTTTGGACGGTGAGGGTAAATACTTGTCCCGTGAGCTGGGATCTGAGGCGGATCTTTATATTGATTACAAGGTAAGCAGGCATTTGACGGTGGGTTTCCTGGGTGGGTGTTTTTTCCCGGGCAGGTTTTATAAAGAAAGGCGCGATGATGAGGGCGGAAGCTTGTTCAGCCCTTTTGTGCGCGGGGATGGTCACGCCAGCAATGCGTACCAGATCGAATTTTACGCGGAATTAAAATTTTAGGAGGATAAAATGGCTAGCATTGAGGATTTCAGGAAGATAGAGCTAAGGATCGCCGAGATTAAAGAGGTGAACGACCATCCGAACGCGGATAAATTATTGGTTTTAACCGTAGATTTGGGTGACCGGCAGAAACAGGTGGTTGCCGGGATCAAAAACTTTTACTCCAAAGATGAACTTTTAGGAAGGCAGGTGATCCTGGTGGATAATCTGGAGCCTGCGGTTTTGCGGGGAGTAGAAAGCCAGGGTATGATATTAGCCGGCTCGGATGACAATATATTAGCGGTTATCACTCCCGAGAAAAAACTTAAATTAGGGAGTGTGGTAAAATGATCAGGCAATTTGTAGGGCAGGAGTTTTGCCTTAAATGCCGTTCTTGCTGCCGCTTCAAAGAAGCAGATTCAGTGTGGAGCCCCTGCTTATTGGATGAAGAGATGCAGGAGCTGGTGGACAGGCCAGGGATACCCGCAGCCTATATCTCCGCGGACCGGCGTATCCAACCCGTGGCTGATCCCGGAGGCGGGGGATTTATTTGCCCATTCCTTAATAGCGCGGATAGCAAATGCCGCATTTACGATCTACGGCCATTTGAATGCCGGCTCTATCCATTCCTGATCAATCTGCGTAAGGGCAAGGTGCTCCTGACTGTTGATCTGAACTGTCCTTATGTAATCGAAAGAATGAATACCCCGGAAATGCAGGAGTATATTGCCTATATTTCCTCCTACCTTAACTCGCCAAAGCAACTTAAAATGCTTAAAGATAACCCGCAGGTCATCCAGGCGTATGAAGAGGTAAGGGAGGTCGCCGAATTAAGACTACCCCGTGACCCCGAATAACCTGGATTTAAAAGACCGAAAACTATTTAATAAATACCTTGCCCTAGCCAAGCATGAACTGGCGGCCTTTTCATTTTCTAATATCTATATTTGGAAATCCCTCTTTGATATCCGGTGGGTTTTGATCCGGGAGGCCCTTTGTATATTCTTTCGCGATAAGATCGGCTGTTTTATGTATCTTCCTCCGTTGGGAGAAGAGCCAGATCCCCTGGCTGTAAAGCAGGCCTTTGAGATCATGGACGTTGTTAATAAGAATAAAGATGTGTCCCGCATTGAGAATGTCGAAGAAAAGGACCTGGCATATTACAGGGCATCGGGTTATTGCTGCAGTAATAAATATCCGGATTATATTTGTTTACGCAGTGATCTTGAGCTGTTAAGGGGTAATAAATTTAAATCCCAGCGCGCCTCCTGTAATTATTTTATCAAGCATTATGATTTTGATGTAAGAGGGTTGACTCCGGTTGATAGGAAAGAATGCCTGGATTTATTTAGTTCATGGCTGGATGGCCGTAAGAAGCAGTCTAGCGACGATATTTATTGCGGGATGCTTGAGGATAACCGCCAGGTAATCAAAGCAGCACTGGCTGATTACAGGTATCTGGGCTTTGAGGGGATCATCGTTAAGGTGAATAAACAGGCCAAAGGATTTACATTTGGTTACAGGCTCAACAATGATACATTCTGCGTGCTTTATGAGATAACCGACCTTTCTGTAAAGGGCCTGGCGCAGGTCATCTTCCGCAAGCTTTGCGCAGGGCTAAAGAGCTATAAATATATTAATATTATGGATGATTCGGGGCTGGATAATCTGCGCAAGGTGAAGCTTGCTTATAAGCCGTTGCGGAAGATCCCGGCGTATATCGTAACCAGGCATGCATAAAGATATTGATGAAGTAGAATTTACTATATTTGATACCGAGACTACCGGGCTTAACTGGCAGGCCGGGGACCGCATCGTTGAGATCGCGGGATTAAGGTTCAAGGGCAGGGAGAAGATCGCCGCATTCTCTTCTCTGGTTAATCCGGATTATCCTGTTTCAGAGGCCGCCTTCGCGGTAAACAAAATAACACCCCGGATGCTCCAGGCAGCCGAAGCCCCCAAAGAGGTTATCCCGCGTTTTATGGAATTTATCCGGGGCAGTTGCCTTTGTTCATATAATGCGGAATTTGATCTGGGTTTTCTAAATAAAGAGCTTCAACTTATCTCTCTTACCGCGCCTAGCGATATGGTCGTCTTTGACGTGCTCACCATGGCAAGAAGGCTTATGCCGGGATTGAGCCGTTACGCGCTCTGGTTTGTAGCGGAGAAGCTGGGGGTTAAATCAAAGCAGGAGCATCGCGCATCTTCCGACGTGCAGATGACCTGGGAGGTTTTTGATAAGCTAAAAATCGTTTGCCAAGCCAAGGGGATCACTGATTTTTCCGGTTTCTCCGGGCTTTTTGCTTTTAATCCGGGATTACTGGAAAGCTCTAATGAGCAGAAGGCTTCCAAGATCCGGGAATGCATAGATTTAAAAGCGACATTAAAGATACGTTACATTTCAACCCAGAGCGCCCAGGTAACCGAGCGTCAGGTTATCCCCAAAGAGATAAAACAGGATAAGGGGCATAAATATCTTATAGGATATTGTTGTTTAAAAAACGAGGAACGCGTCTTTCGCGTGGATAATATTTTGAGCCTTGAGATCGCCTGAAGGAACATTCAGGTTGCATTAAAGCCTGTTTGTTATAAAATATAGTCCGTAACATTCACCTTTAACCAGTAAAAAAATGTGGTTTAAAAATAAAATTGATTTTGGGGTTGAGCGCAGAAAGTATATCCGTTTGGATACTGTCCTTCCCGTACAGTTCCGCCTGGAGAGCCCGGACGGGTCTGGTCCGCTTTCCCCGTGGATACAAGGGTTTACCAACAGTATCGGCCGCGGCGGCATATGCCTGGCAGTGAATGGCCTCTCGGCGGAGCTTTTCAAGCTGATCCAGGAAAAAAATGTCAAATTATCCATAGAGACAGAGGTCCCTTTATTCAGCAACCCGATAACCGCCTTTACCGGTGTAGCCTGGACAAAAGAGATCCCCGGCTCTGCCAACCGCTACCTTATCGGCCTATCCTATGAACAGATCAAC
>JAHFFQ010000089.1 GCA_023247875.1 Candidatus Omnitrophota bacterium
CTCATCGGGGCATCTGCCTCGGATAGCTTCTCCTTCCAGAAAACTTTTCAGTATTTCAATAAAGAGCTGCTTACTGAATCCTGCTGCGGGGTCCTTTTCGGCGGAGGGATAAATTTCGGGCATGGCATCAAACACGGATGGAAACCCCTGGGGAAAATACGCTGCGTCACTAATTCCCACGGGAATGTGATCAAGGAGATCGACGGCCGGCCGGCTGTCAAGCTTTACGAAGATTACCTGGCTAAGGATGCTCTGGAGTTGGCCAGGGAGCTGCGGCGCATATCTATCTTTTACCCGATAGGGATTTATCTTACGGGAGAGAAGGAATACCTGCTGCGCAACATTATCTCTATAAAAGATGACGGTTCTCTGATTACCCAGGGGGATATCCCGCAGGATAGCAAGATAAGGTTAATGATCGGGACCAAAGATTCCTGCCTTGAAGCCACAGCCGGAGCCTGCGAAGACGCAAAAAGGAATCTTATGGGCCAGAAGGCAAAATTTGTGATGGTCTTTGATTCCGCATCAAGATTTTCCTTATTGGGCAGGCGATGCGTAGAGGAGCTTGAAATAATCAAGGGGGCCTTCGGCGAAGAGATCTCTCTGGTAGGCATCTATACTTACGGGGAACAGGCCCCGCTTAAATCCCTGAACTATCTTGGGCGCAGTTACTGCCATAACCAGAGCATAAATATCCTGGCTGTAGGAGGCCAATAAAATGTTAAACTTTATATTCTTCAGTGTTTGCTTAATTATTGCCGGCATGGGAATAGCCCTGCTCCTTAAGATGCAGCGGTTAAAAGATCTGGAGAAACGTACAGAGGGACTCAATACTTCCCTTGAAGAGATGGATGAACAGGCCAAGCTGATCATCCGCACGGATATAGAATTGAATAAAACCCAGGAGGAGTTGGATAAAAAGATCACCGGGCTTTCCACTTTACAGAAATTATCCCGCCAGATGAGCACAACCCTGGAGGAAAAACAGATCTTTAAAAAAATAGGCAATGAATACCTGGAGGATCTAGGCTTTGAAAAATCATCGGCTTTCCTCTGGAATACCCTTGCAAGGGAATTTCACCAGTACCTGAACATAGGTTACAACGAAGAAGAGTCGTTGAAAATAAAAAATGCGATTAACTCAGATAAGGACCATTACCTGGATCTAATGCGCGCAGGGAAAAGCGCTTCTTCCGTGTTCGTCCCCCAGGGTTTCCTGCCAAAGGATAAGGTTTGCCGCCTATTCCAGGTGAACGAATTCATTATCTGCCCGATCATTCCCCAGGAAGGGGATCAGGGATTTATCTTCGTGGGCACGCAAAACATAGAAACCCGCATAACCGAAGGTGAACGGGAAATAATCACCATCCTGGCCAACCAGATCGGCCAGGCCCTGGACAATGCCAGGCTCTTTGAGAAAACCTGGCGGTCCCAGCAGGAGTTAGAAATAAAGGTAGAGGAAAGGACCCACCAGCTTACCGAAGCCCTGGAGAAGGTTAACATAATAAGCAGGCGCAAAAGCGATTTTATTTCAAGCGTTTCCCATGAACTGAGGACCCCCCTTACATCCATCAAAGGGTATGCGGCGATATTGCTGGCTGGTAAATTAGGTGCGGTCCCTGATGAGATCAAAGAGCGCCTTGGCAAGATCAACCGCCACTCTGACGAGTTAGTACATATGATAAACGACCTGCTGGATATCGCGCGCATTGAATCTGGCAAAGTCAACATGAACATAGAAGCCCTGGAGCTTGCCCCCATAGCCGAAAAAGTCGGAGACATGCTTTCCGAGCAGTTTAAAACAAAGAATATCACTTTCAGCATCAATATACCGGCAGACTGCAAGAAAATAATGGCTGACCGCAGCCAGATCGAAAGGGTGTTTATCAACCTGCTCGGCAATGCCCTGAAGTTTACCCCTGAAAAGGGCTCAATCAGCATAAAGGCGGCTTGCTCGAACAAAATGATCCAGGTTGATATTACGGATAGCGGGTTCGGGATACCGGAGGAAGCCCAGGACAAAATATTTGAGGAATTCTATCGCGTGGACAATACCATCAATCAGGAGGTAAAAGGTACGGGGCTTGGGCTTGCTCTGGTTAAAAATATCATCGAGGCGCACCGCGGAAAGATATGGGTAAAGAGCAAGATTGGTGAAGGCTCGACCTTCAGCTTTACCGTCAACTGTACCGAATAAAACTATGGGAATAAAAATACTTATTGCCGACGATGACCCGGATATAAGGGACATACTAAAACTTACCCTCTCTGAGGAAAATTACGAAACCATTGAAGCAAGGGACGGAGAGGAGGCGCTAAAGATAATCCGGGCCAAGCCCCTGGATCTGGTCCTTCTGGATTACAAGATGCCCAAGATGGACGGACGTCAATTGTGCAACCTGATTAAGAAAGACCTGCTGCTGCAGCATCTGCCGATAATCATGGTGACGGGGAAGGGTGAGGTCAACGATAAGATCGAAGGTATTGATTCCGGGGCGGATGATTATATCGTCAAACCGTTTGAGCCAAAAGAGTTGCTGGCCAGGATACGCATGGTCTTAAGGCGCACAAAAAGGGACCTGGAGGCAAACCCGCTAACCCGGCTTCCGGGAAATGTGGCTATCCTCAATGAACTTTCCAGCCGCATAGAGGAAAAAAAGACCTACGCGGTTTGCTATGTGGACCTGGACAAATTCAAAACCTACAACGACAAATACGGATTTGAACACGGGGATACTGTCATCAGGGAGACCGCGCGCATATTGCTTGGAGCGGCCAAAGAATACGGCAACCTTCAAGATTTTGTCGGGCATATCGGAGGGGATGACTTCGTGGTAGTGACCACGCCGGAGGCATCGGATAAGATCTGTGAGAAGATAATCCGAGATTTTGATAAAATATCCCCCTCCTTCTATAATGAAGAGGACAGAAAAAGCGGTTTTATCGTCGGACGCGACCGGAAGGGGGAAATTCAGAATATTCCCCTGTTATCGGTCTCTATCGGCGTGGTCTCCAATGAAACGCGCGATATCACGCATGTGGCCCAGATCGGAGAGATCGGCGCGGAGCTCAAAAAAGTTGCTAAAAGCGTCGAAAAAAGCAACTACGTCAAAGATAAGCGGCAAAGCAGACCCTAAAGATGCTCATTATACTGCAAGCTTTGGTTTTTATCCGGCCCTTTATTTCCTCTTTAGCCTTTCCGTATCTAAATTCCCTCTATTCTGCCTGTCTTATTTTGTTTTTAGTTGCCTGGGGTTTCGCCGCAAACAAACCTGGTAAGAATATTCAATACTTATGCCCCCCCCTACTCATGTTTTGTTTAGCGCTCGTTATTTCAACAATCTTCTCTGTAAGCAAACTTGCCAGCTTATTCAAACTCTATAATTACATAATTTACTTGCTGTTGTTGCTCGTCGCTGCCTCTTTGAGCTCAAAAGATAAAATCCGCCTTGCCCAGACTATTTTCATCGCCGGCTTTATTATCAGTATCTTGGCCCTTTATCAATATTTCTTTGGATTCACTCATATCCTTGATTATATCGCAAGAAATAAAATATCAGATCCTTTTGCCCTGGATTATATAAGCAGAAAGAGGGTTTTCTTCCCTTTTGTAACCCCCAACGTATTGGGAGGCTACCTCGCCATGATTTTCCCCCTGGCGCTGGTAAATAAAAACAGGATTTGGTTTATTATGCCAATTTTTCTCGCCCTCATACTTACAGGATCTTTAGGCGCGATCTTAAGCCTATTATTGGGATTAATCATTTATTTGCATCTAAAAGGTAAGCTAAAAAAGAAAGTATCGCTTCCCCTCTTCGGATTATTAATAATAATTGTGCTGATTTTTATTGCCCGGTCAATGACCTTAAAGCAACACACTGCGCCCGGATTTTCGGCGTGGATGAGATTGGGATATTGGCAAGACACCTTAGGGATAATAAAACAGCGGACCTTGACCGGTTTGGGAATAGGGAACTTTAACCTCAGCCAAAGCCGCTATGCCCATAATTCCTATCTGCAAATTTGGGCAGAAATGGGGATCTTAGGTGTATCCGCTTATCTTTGGCTTGTCTTTAGATCCCTGAGGTCGGGATTTAACAAATTAAAAACCGGTGAAGAGAGAAATTATATTATTGCGCTGATTGCTTCGATCACTGTTTTCCTTATGCATAACTTTATTGACTTTACATTCTTTCTGCCGGAAGTATCAATAATCTGGTGGATAATGTTGGGGTTAATTATCGCTTAAAAAATGAACCCGGTCATTGTAATTCCTACATATAATGAAAAAAACAATATCCGGACTTTAGTGGAAGCTATCCTGAAGATTGTGCCGCAAACAAGGATTCTGTTCGTCGACGATAACTCTCCCGACGGAACCGGAGTGGCCGCGGATGCACTGACAAAAGAATATCCGCAGGTCACTGTCCTGCACAGACAAAAGAAAGAAGGATTAGGCCGGGCTTATATCGCGGGTTTCAAAGAAGCATTGAAGATGGGTGTGGATTACATCATCCAGATGGATGCGGATTTTTCACATGATCCCAAATATATCCGGCGCTTTCTGGAAGAAATAAATGACTGCGACCTGGTCATCGGCTCCCGTTATCTTGTCCCCGGGAAACTCGTTAACGTTTCGGCCTTGAGTATTTTGGCAAACATATACGCACGATCTATTCTGGGACTGAAAACAACGGATTGCCTGGGAGGATTTAAGTGTTTTCGTAGAGAAGTACTTGAAAAAATAGCTTTGGATAATTTTATTTCAAACGGATTTGTCTTCCAGGCGGAATTTATTTACCGGGCGCATAAGAAGGGCTTTGCCGTCAAGGAAACCCCGATTGATTTTTGCAGGCGCAGAGAGGGAAAAACAAAAAAATCAATAAAAATCATGCTTGAAGCATTCTTTAAGATACCGCTATTACGCTTAAGGCCGGGATAGCCGGCTGCTATTCTTTTCTCGCCACGCAGAATATGGTAAGATAATTAAAATTTTTCAATTCAAGCGGCGTAAATTTCCCGAATGCCCGCGTTATTCTCCCAACATCAAAGCCTACCACATGACCGCACCTGTTGGAATAATATTTGTCCTTGTCCCTCCAGCCCTTATACCGGCACCACAGCGGAAAAAGTATCCCCCAGAGGCCTGGTAATCTGGCATAAGGCACGGAAACAATGGCTATGCCGTCCTTCCTTAGGACCCGTCTTATCTCCGCTATCAAGCCGCCATAAGAACCGAAATGTTCCAGCACCTCCGTAACTACCGCTATATTTACGCTGCCGCTCTTGAACGGCAGGCCGGCGGAGATATCCGCTTTTACGGGAAAGAAGTTGGACATCCTGCGACTGTTGTGTTCCAGCATGGCCTCGCATATATCCAGCCCTACCATAGAGATATTATCCCGATTCCAGAGGGAATTACCACACCCTATATCCAATATCTTTCCCCCTCGGTAATACTTCTTCGTAAAATCATAAATTATGCGCTGCCTTTTACTTAATAACCGCGATCTTAACCCTTTATTCCTTACCTGCCTCATATAATAATCACCGGGCTGCTCCCGGTATATCTGTATCATGCTTTCCTTGGATATTTTCATCTCAGGAATAAATCCTTAAATTTCCCCGCCTTTTCCAACAGGGTATCGTAATAGTAGCCCCCGATAAAACTGCAGTTTCTCCGGCAACCTTGCATTTCCTTCCTTATCAACCCGGCATTCCCCCCTACCCACATGTCCTGCGGATTTTCTTCGGCAATATTCCCGATGAAGCCGTATTTATCGCAAAGCTGTACATTGCCATCCGGCCTAACCATAAAGTTGCTTTTATACGCCTGACAGGGATACCCCATATAATGGCCAGGACTGGCATAATGAGAATGAATTAACCGTAGCTGCCTGACGGAATTCATGATAGACCGACTGCTCCTTTTTCTTTTGACCAGCTCTTTAAAAATATGGTCCACCTTTCCTTTATCTTTTGGCCAGAGCCATTCCTCTCCCGGGGCTAACCCCTGGAAAAATATTTTTATTCTATTTTTCTCGGCAAAGCTCACCAAATCCGATAACTCATTCAGATTATAGCCGGTTACTGTTGTATAAAGCTGGACGGCGAGCCTGTCTTTTAACAGCTCAATAGCCTGGATGGCCTTACTGTATATCCCCGGAGTTCCCCTTAAAAAATCATGCGTCTCTGCTCTTATTCCATCCAAGGATATGCTTATGAAATCAAGCCCGCTTTTGATGACCCTATCGGCGACAGTTTCATCTATCGAAGTGCCGTTTGTAGTAAT
>JAHFFQ010000090.1 GCA_023247875.1 Candidatus Omnitrophota bacterium
TTTTCCGTCACCCTGGCCGGACATCCCCAGCCATTCCTCATGCATATACCCGTCAGGAAAAGGCCCGGCCCACAATCCCTTGGTATCGTGGATCGCCGGCTCATAAGCCTTCCACCATTCATCCAGGTACTCAAAAACCACTCCACCCAGGGCACTTCCTTCTCCGCCGCTAAAGGCCGTATTATTCTGGATATCCTCCCAGGAGCCTAAATGGTATTGCGCCTGCAACTCTTCGGCTTCATCAACGCTTTTTCCTTCGGCATAAGAGGGACATCCAAACTCGGTGATAAAAGCGGGCTTGCCTGATTCTTCCTTAACCTGCCTCCAGAAGGCCCCAAACCCGTAATCCCCGCGGTAGGCATTGGTGCCGAAAATATCTATATCGGGAGAGTTCCTGCCGAACTTATCCAGGAATAAAATATCCCCGCTGCATATCGCCACCGGATGCTCCGGGTCAATTGATTTGATGATCCCGGCAACATCATTGGCAAACTTAAAGAATGCCTCGGGCTGCTCATTGGCATTACAGGCATAGCCATAAACATTCTCATTACCCAAAAGCCAGAATAAAATATACGGTTCATCCTTAAATTCATTGACCATCTTTTTGACCGACTCGATCATATTCTTCTTATGCTCTTCATTATTGTAATCCGTGCCGGGATTCCAGGCAGCCCCTGATCCAAGGGCGTATTTGCCGAGAAAATCCCCCATGATCACCCGGATGCCGTAAGTTGCGTAAAGGTCGCGCAAAAGCTGCTTATTCACCTTAAGCGGATGGTGGTAAAGCCGGATAGTATTTACACCCATGTCCTGCATCAGCTTAAAATCCCCCACGGAGGGTTCATCGGCATCCTGCAAATTATTTTTGTTTTTATCAACAAAAGCGTCATACGGGCCATCGATCTTGCCGTTTTTGTTGAAATCCTCCTCCATCCAATTGCCCAATGTTCCTTCATCCGGAGACTGGCCTACCTTGGTCGGCGCATAAGTGATCCCTTTGATTATATAAGGTTTATCCTCGACCAATAGCTGCCAATCATCATTCTCATACTGCACCAGGCGCACCTTGCCCTTGCCAACTTTTTTCTTAATCCTTAAAGAATCAGCTGTAGGCTTGACTTTAGCCGCCTCCTGCGCCAGGTCAACCTTAACGAATTTTCCCGGGCTAGCCACGGCAGTATCGTTAGAAATATCATTATCAAAACCATTGATAATGTTGATCGAAGCACCCTCCAGTTTATAACCCAACTGGGGATTGCGGCGCAGAAGAAAATTTATCTTGGCAATGGCTGCCTGGCCCACATACCAGGGGGTATGCCAATAGGTCCAGCCATAGCTGCCGGGAAAATGCACGACAATAGCGTAATAACATTTAAGGGCCTGGGTAATCAGGCCTGAGCGCTCAAGTATCAGCCCGGTGCAGAATAATTTTACCCCCTGCGGCTCGCTGGAGGTGGCCCATTTCAAAAATGCCGCCTCCATATCCGGGGAATAAATAAAATCCCAGGGGTCCCCATCCAGGCGTTTTTCTTTTATCGCCTTCTTTAGCTCCGGGTCGCGCCTTACCGCGCTGGAGTTGGGATAAACCCCCTCTCCTGCCGCGGCCATCAAGCCCGGCTGGTCAGTGACCAGATATTTATAATCCTTGGTCCCGCTACCCTGAAACTGGCCGTATTTGGCATAATCCACAAAGCTTTCTGTGCCGGGATCGAACAAAACGACTTTTGTGGGCAGCTGGCTTACCTTCTTCTTCTCCTCTATTTCAATGGAGCCGGTCTCGATCTTCTTTATACTCTGCTCTGAAGCCAGCCTTATCGACCAGAACCAGCCGCGGGGATCCCATGCCTGTCCGTAAGAATATTTATCAATGATCAGTTTGAATATCTTTTTGGCATCTTCAGGCTTCTGCTGGCGCATCAGGCTCTCTGCCTGGATAAAATAACAGGTGGCTACGTCATTCAATGCCTGCACCGCTTCGATCTCTTTCCTGTTCTTAGGCAGGGCGCTCAAAGAAGCCTGCTCCTTTGCCGCATCATCCTGATATAGACCAATGCACTCCTGCGTATATTTAAAGGTGGCCTCAATTTCCTTTTTACCGTGGGAGATCCAGGCCTTGGTGGTCAGCTCTCCGGAGGAGGGCTTGCTTTCGGCAAAAACAAGGCCGCTGTTTAAAGCTAAAAATATTATTAAAAATAAATATTTGCGCATTATCCTACCACCGCACCCTGGGTCACGCCCTTGACAATATATTTCTGCATCAATAAATACACTATAATAATAGGTAAGGCGGTAATGGTCAGGCCCGCCATTAATAACGGATAATTGGTCACAAACTCACCCTGAAATGTCTGCAGCGCAACCTGTAGAGGCATGAATTGCCGGTTATCAAAAATGATCAGGGCCAGGATGTATTCATTCCACACGGTAAGCGCGTTAAAAACGATCACCACCGCCAATACCGGCTTGGCCAGGGGCAGGGCAACATGCCACCAGATCCCCAGCTTTGAGCAGCCGTCGATACGCGCGGCATCCTCCAATTCCTTGGGCATCTTGTCAAAAAATGTCTTGAGCAGGAAGATACTGGTAGAAAGCCCGACGTTGATCATGCATAGGATATAGCCGATAGGAGTGTTCCTTAAATGCAGCTTGTTCAACAAAACGTAGAGGGCGACAAAGCTTCCGGGGATGGGGATCATCATTGCCGCCATGAACATAATGAACAGCCACTTACTTCCCGGAAAACGCAGGCGGCTGAAGGCATAGGCAGCCATTGAAGAGATGATCACTATGCCAAAGACTACCGAAGAGGTATATAGGATACTATTCAGAAAATTGCGGCCAAATCCGCCCTCCTGCCAGGCCCGGATATAATTCTCCAGGCGGAATTGATGGGGGATCAAAGATATATCCTTAAAGATCATATCCTGGGTCTTTAAGCTGGATACGATCATCCAAAGTAGAGGATACAGGCAGGTAATTGCCACACTGATAAGAAACAGGTGAATGATGGTATTCACCGCGAACTTCTTTGTTTTATAATATATCGCTGCTTTCATATTATTGACGGGCTTTCTTGGAAAACCGGTATTGTATAAATGAGATCGCTATCAGCACCATGCCGAAGGTGATCCCCTGAGCGCAGGCATAACCAAAACGCGATGAGCCGCGCATGGAGGCCAATATCCTTAAGACCGGCACTGAAGTATGCCCGGCAAACTCCCCTCCCACAAGGCTGACGATCAGGACAAACACCTGCATCGTGCCTAACACCGTAAGGATAGCCACCAGGACCATGACCGGAACCATCAAAGGTAAGGTTATCTTCCTGAATGATTGCCAGGCGCTGGCACCGTCCACGCGCGCTGCCTCATAAAGCTCGCGCGGGATGGTCTGCAGGCCTGCTAAGAAAATCAGGAAACCCCAGCCAAAACCCTTCCAGCAATGCACTAAAGCAACGGTGGTAAGGGCGGTATTCGGATCAGAGAGCCAATTATGCACTAAATTAGGCATACCCATGCCCGTAAGGGTGCGGTTAATGATATTCGCGCCGTCAATGTCGTTAATGATGAAACGCCAGGCCATCCCTACGACCACCTCCGATAAAACCGGCGGGATAAAGAATATCACCCGGTAGAAATTCTTCATTTTGATCTCGCGGTCACATGCCCAGGCAAGCATAAAAGCCAGGATATTCTGGAAGGTAAGGGCGATAAGTGTAATATAAGAGGCATTCCACATTGCCTGCCACCAGCTTTTATCCTGAAAAAAGATCTCTTTGAAATTCTGCAAACCCACGAATGTCCTGGTAAAAGAGATCCCGTCCCACTCAAAAAGCCCAAGCTGAAAAACCCAGATAAAAGGAATGACATAAAACACGGAAAAGATGGCTGCCGCAGGCAATACAAAAGTATAATTTTCCAGCGCTTCCTTTATCTTCATCTTGCCCTTTTCTTGGCTAACTCCCGCTCCTTGATACTCTGCACTTCACCGGCCACCTGCTCCGGAGTCCTTTCTCCGATAATGATCGACTGGATACCGCGGTCAAAGGCCTCGATGACCAGGGAAAACTCCGAAACCCCCCAGATATTCGGATGCGTGGCATAATCCATGCCGCGGGCAAACTGGGCGAGTATCTCCGGGATTTTAGATAAGCTGTTTTTGTTCGCGGGAAGGTTATTGGTCTCTTTCGCCAGATACGCCTGCTGGTCCTGGTCAGTAAGCCAGGCCAGGAACTTCACCGCCTCTCCTTTGTTCTTGGAGCGGGCATTGACCATGAAAGATGAACCTGCCCCTCCCCAGATAGAAATAGGATATTTATCCGATGCCGCCGGCGGCAGCATCGCCCCATACTCAAGGTTCGGGTTCATTCCTTTATAAACATTCACGCACCATGAGCCGTTAAAGGCAAAAACAGCTTTTTCATTGGCGAAAAGCTGTTCAGCGGATTTGTTGATCATAGTAACTATGCCTTTGGCCAGGACCCCGGACTCCTGCATCTGTTTAAAAATGGAAAATACCCTGATCCAGTCCGGGTCAGTATAAGGGACCTCTCCTCTTATGGTAGCCAGCACCTTATCTTTGCCCATTATATTAAAAGCGTAATTATTCGCCAGGCAGTCGATCATCCATACCTCTCCCCATCCGGAAACCAGGCCCTGCATTCCGGCAGCTTTAATTTTATTTCCAATATCCAGAAACTCCTGGAATGTTTTGGGAGGCCGGTTGGGATTCAAACCCAACTGCCCAAAAAGCTTTTTATTATAAACCATCTGGATAGTCATGATATCTATAGGCACCCCAAATATACCGGGATTGATCCCGTAACTGTTGCCCGGGGCAAATTCATTCACCGCCAGGGCTTTGGGGAATAATTTATTCTTCCAGGCGCTGTTATCCGCTTCCATATACGAGGTAATATCAAGGATGTGGCCGGCCTTGATAAAAGAAGCAAAATCCCTTTTTTCTCCCAGGATACCGAAGATATCCGGCAAGTTAGTTCCCTGCGCCGCGGCCCGGATCTTTTGCGAATAAGCATCCGATGGTGCGTAAAGCTCAAAGTTCACTCTTATTCCGGTTAAGCTCTCGTATTTTTTGGCTAATGCCTGAAAGGCGCTATCCCTGTCTGTCATCCAGTGCCAGACGGTAATGGTGGGCTTGGAATCGATCTTCTGATTGGAACAACCTAAGACTGAAAATAAAGCAAAAACAGACAGGACTACGCTCCTAATCAACATCTTAATACTCCTTCCATTGATCGCGGGGGGTTTCCCCTGGGGATAGGTTATAAAAAGACGTAATGTTAAAACTTAACATATTTTAACCTCTTGGTCAAGGTTTTTTGTTCTCCTTACGGTCAAAACCTGAGAACCCTGGAGATGCCCATAAGGTCCGCTTTTTCCAGGTTTATGCCGCTGCGGTATTCGTTTATACCTTGAGGCTTTGACCAGACTACCTCGCCCCTTAAATAAAGCGGCTCACCCTTATCGGGAATCCTGAGCCACATCTCAAGCGGGGTTTTTGGCTCAAGCTGACGGCCGGTTATCATACCGATACCCTTGGCGCTTAAGTCCTCGGTAAGGGCCTGTCCTTCGATCCCTGTATCAAGGTTCAGAAAATTTAACGGCAGGCGCTTTTCAAGCCTCTCAAATATCCTGCGGTCATCCATCTTTTCACCTCCTTTTTGCTGATCAATATCCCTGTCAATATCCTTCCACCATTGTTTGTTTATCTGCTCGCAAAAATTCTCCCTCGTGAAACGGTACAGCTTCTCCTTGCAGGGATCGCTGATCCTGGTAAAGTACAGGCCATAGAAATGATTTCCGTCAACGGCCTTATGCCAGGCAACCCAGGCCTCCAGATTATCCAGGACGCAATCTTCGGAAAGAACCAGGCTGAATTTTATCGAAGTATCAACCTCTATCTTCTCAGATAGACAAACCCTTAGCCCTCTTAGAGTTATATCATAAATAAGGCAATTAGTAAAGTCTTTAGTTGCATCTGATCCTGCAGCCTCAAGCCTTATCTTTGCCTGCCAGTTTGCCCGCCACCTGATTGTCTGTCTATGATCCTGCATTTTATTTATCTGTTATCAGAAAACGGAGCTGGATTAGTATTAATCCGCTTCCGCTTCCTGATAACATTTGGTCAACTTGAAAATATGAATACGAAACTG
>JAHFFQ010000091.1 GCA_023247875.1 Candidatus Omnitrophota bacterium
GAAACGGTCAAACCCGCTCATTACCGAGATGACCACGATCAACACCGCAACCCCAATGGCGATCCCGGCCATGGAAATAAGCGCGGTTATGGAAACGATCTTCTCCTTTTTGCCTGCCCGAAGATACCTCTGGCTAAGCCACAGCTCTGAAAACATATTATTCCTTATGGCTTCGGCTATCGGAAGCCGAACCATTGTTCTCCAACTTAGCCTCTTCCTGCGATCTCAAAAGCGGGAATAAGATCACATCCCTTATCGACGCCTGGTCCGTAAGCAGCATGACCAACCTGTCAATGCCTATGCCCAATCCCCCTGCCGGAGGCATGCCGTGCTCTAAAGCTAAAAGATAGTCCGCATCCACGCATTTCTTTTCATCGGGATCAGCTTCTTTTATTTCCTCTTCAAATCTCCTGCGCTGCTCCTGCGGGTCATTCAGTTCGGAGTAGGCGTTGGCGATCTCCATGCCCGCGACATAAAGCTCAAACCTCTCCGAGATCAAAGGGTTATCCTTCTTGACCTTGGCCAAAGGGCAAAGGGTGGTAAAGTAATCAGTAATAAATACCGGGGCAGCCTGCATATCCTCCTCCAGGATATCCTCTATGATCTTATTTATCTGCGAACGGCTCAAGCGGTTTTTATCCGGGGCAAGCCCCTTGGCCCGAAGTTTTTTAAGCATCAAAGCTGTATCATCCTGCGGGTCAATGCCAAATTTTTCCTTAACCAACCCGGCAAATGACTGCCTGTTCCAGGGTGTTTTAAGATCAATGGCCTTACCCTGAAAGGTCAGCTCCTCCTTACCCAAAACCTCTTTGGCCACATGGCGTATCAGCTCCTGGGTCAGGTTGATCATATCCTCATAATCCGCGTAGGCCTGATAAACCTCAAGCATGGTAAATTCCGGATTATGCCGGGTAGATACACCCTCATTACGAAAAGACCGGTTGATCTCATAAACCCGGTCTAGCCCTCCGACTAAAAGGCGTTTTAAATACAGCTCCGGGGCGATCCTCATGAATAAATCCATGCCATATTCATTATGGAATGTCTTAAAAGGCCTGCCTGCCGCACCCCCGGCAATATCATGCATCATCGGGGTCTCAACCTCAAGGAAGCCTTTGGCGTCGAGGAAATTACGGATTGACTTGATTATCTTTGCGCGCAGCAAAAATACCTTTTTTACCTCTTCGTTAGAGAGCAGATCCAGGTAACGCTGCCTGTAGCGCAGCTCCACATCTTTTAAGCCGTGCCATTTCTCGGGGAGCGGCCGCAGGGCCTTGGCCAGCACTGTAAAATCCTCGACTTTGACCGTGAACTCTCCTGTGTGCGTCTTAAAAAGATCGCCGCTAACACTTATAATATCGGCGATATCCAGCTGTTCGAGCAGGCCGGCTTTTTCCTCCCCCACCACATCCCGTTTAACATAAAGCTGGATCTTACCGGTGGTATCCCTTAGGTCCATAAAATTGACCTTGCCGTGCGAGCGGTTGGCGGTGATCCTTCCGCAAAGGGAAACCTTTTTGCCTTCTTCAAAAGGGGCAATGGCCTGGCCGATACTTATGTGCTCAGGCACAAAAGCAGGGTATAAAGGCACTTTCTTAGCCCCTAAAGCCTCTAATTTAGCAATTCTCTGTTGGATAATTTCGTTTATTTCCATAGATTAGTAATTATATCGTATGTTTGGGGTTATGTCAAAAGAAAATGGGGAGGGAATTTACTCAAATTAATTCGCTATTAACCAGCGGGTCCTGCCACTGCGGCACCCGCTGGACATAAAATGAATTTGACGAAACTGAACATATTATAGGGACGTTTCTAGTAGGAGCCGTTAGCAGGATAAAGGTTGAATAGAAAAATTTCTGATTGCACGCTTAACAATACCCTTCGGCAAGAAAACAATAAAAATCCTTTTTTACTATTAGCGGATGAAAAAGAGAGGAGAACTAAGTATTCGAGTTAGATAGAAACAATCTTGGGAGTTTCGCCATTAATATGGAGGTGGATTTCCAAGCGGATAGCCAGACCAATAATCTACTCCCGTAGAGAAATTTGAGGATAAATATAGGGTAGAGGTTGAATCATCATACGCCTTTTGCGGCGGCTTTCCTCCGCTAGGACACCTACCCGCATATGCAACAAACGTGGGGTTAGACGCATAACCAGAAATCCCATAACGAAAATAATATGTGCTTCTGCAATCGCTATCGTTAGGGCCGGGGATCTGATTTGAGGCTGTCCCAACGTTAATATCGGAATTAGCCATACCGGTTATTGTGCCATTTTGCAAATAATATTCATAAGCAAGCTTACGTATCTGTCCTAAAATCATCCTTGCTTCCGCGCCGCGGCCCTTTTCCACCATTTTACTGTATTGGCTAATGCCTACAGCGGCCAGGATACCGACGATAATGATGACTACGATTAACTCGATAAGGGTAAAGGCTTTCTTCATAACCTGAATTAAGTAATGTGTCCCGGAATTACCGGTATTCAGAAAGCTTCTTGATGCGCTTGAGCATGTTGGGATGCGTGCTTAGTAGCTCCATCATCCTGTCTCCCAAATTCAAGCGGATATGCGCTCCTCTAAGCGCTGCCAGCTCAGAGGCGTCAATCGTGCCGTTCTTATCCAGGTCCAACTGCGATAACTGCAGGACATCTTTCCTCCCCTTGGATGGATCATTGATAAAGAATGCCTTCAGGCCTTCGGTCTGCTTTAAAGATTCCTTATCCATCCTGGCTGCCCCATATGCCAGCTTGTAAAGGCTGGAAGCCAGGGCCTTGGGCTGGTTCCCTAAAAGCACCGATCCGCGGTCGGCAAAATACTCCCGGATGCGCGAAGCATAAAGCACCAGGAGGTTGGTCAGGAAATAAAACATAAAAGCCGCCAGGCCGATCAACATGGTATTACTTCCCCGCTCATCCCTCCTGCGGCCGTAAAACAAAAACTGCCAGGCAATGCGGTACATGATCATGGGGATCACCGAAAGCAAGGTTATGGTAAGCACATCGCGGTTCTTTAAATGGCTTAACTCATGGCCCAGCACGGCTTTTAGCTCCTCTTCATTAAGTAAATTAATGATCCCGCTGGTTACGCACACCCGGCCGTCCCTTAGGGAGCGGCCAAAGGCAAAAGCATTGGGAATATCGATCTGGGCGATGCCGATCCTGGGCATGGGGATATTCGCAGCCACGCTTAAGCTTTCTACTATCTGGAAGAGCCGCGGATTCTCCTGGCGCTTAATGTATTTTACGCGCATGCTCCACTCTACTATTTTAGGCCCCAGCATATACTGGATAAACATCATTACTATGGAGAGGATCAGGTAAAAACTAAAGTCCCCCACATGCAGGAAGCTCCTGCCTATGACAACGATCAAAGCGTAGATTATGCCAAATAAAAGAGTCACCAATAACCACATCCTTAACTGTAATGACCACATCTGATTAATCCTCCTTGTGTACGTACACAATACCGGCGCAATTTGCGCTACCTAGCGCACGCCGACGCAATACCTATAGGCGTCGGGCGCAATTAGCGCCGGGTATCTCTCATTTAATCACTTCGGCTTTAACGATAAACCGGATAACCGGCAGCTTGTCATTATCCGTATTGACATAAACAAACTGCTTAACCACTCCCGAATAACCTGCGGAATTAAAAGCCACGCTTATTATAGTACTCTCACCCGGAGCTAAAGACTTTTTTCCCGCCTGCGAAGCAGTGCAGCCGCAAGAGGTATTGATGCCGGTTATCTTTAAAATACCGGGGGTTTCATTCTTAAAGGTAAAATCGTGTTTTACGACAACCCCCTGCTTGACCCTGCCAAAATCCCGCTCATTTACCGCGCCGGGATTATCTTCTGCGCAGGCAAATTGAAAAATAAGAAATCCAAGCAAAAATAAAGAAAACACTTTACGCATCAAGCCCTCCAGATCAAAAATATCCCCAAACCAAAAAACAAAACCGCCATAAATATCTTGATCAAACCCAGGTGCTTCTTAAGAAAGCCGGAAAATTGGCTGCTGGTTGTGCCCATAAGCGCGAAAACAAAGATCACCATCAGCGGAATGATAAACATAACATTGTAAAGTAAAAGATACCCCAATGCCGGCAACTTGAGAGGGCTGGCCTTCAAAACAAAAGCTATCGTCGGCAGATACACCTGGCCGGTGCAAACCGCCTCAAGCAGGGATACCAGGAATCCGGTAATCAGGGCGCTGGCAACAAGCTTAGCTAAGCCGGGAGAAAAAAAGTTCTTATCTTCCCGGCGGTTATTCTTGCGGTAAAAAAATCCGACCACTTTATGTATCCGCTCTTTAATCTGCTTAGGCAACTGCAACACCAGATGTTCGGTCGAGCCTGTTCTTTTAAATTTAATGAAATCAGAAACGGCAAAAATCCCGAACAAAATGCTGGCTGCTCCAACAACCATATTAAAGAGGCGGTTGACTACCCAAAAACCCTTGAAACGGTAAAAGAAATTAAATATCCCCAGGCCTATGCAAAGATAAGTCAGGAATACCGCCAGAATAAAAGCGCTCCCGATAAAAAACAGCTCCCTTTTGCGGTAGCCCTGCAAAGCAAGAAAAGATATGAAAAACACGATTACCGTAAAAGCGCAGGGGTTTATCCCGTCCTCAAGCCCGGCGATGATCACGGAAAGAGGAACAAAGCTCTTGAAATAGGCAAGGGGGTCTTGCGGCATTAACCCCGGAGAGACTTGCGGTCTTTTTAAGGCATCCTTGATAAGATTACGCAAAGCCGCTTCAACCTCTCCCTGGCTGTTCAGGAATCTTCCTTCCATATAAAAAATAGGGATATGGAATTCCACGGTGGAACCGCTCTTCTGCCGCAAGCCTAAAAACAGCTTATAGTTTTCCGGGTAACCGATATCCAGGTATTCAAAATATACTTTGCCTGCAAACTCCTTTTCTATAACCGGCATTATATTTTTTTCCACTTCAATACACCTGTGGCAGCCGGGAGAATAGAATACCAGCAGCTTCGGCATCTCCTGTTTACCGGAAGCCAAAGCGGCTTGAGGCAGGAGGAGTACCAGAAAAAAACAAAAAAGATATTTCAGCTTTATCTTTCGCATAGAATTAGAAAGCTTTTTTACCTACTGATAATGTTATCCGCGGAAAATCCTGAACTTGCCTGAACCTAAAAAAACCAGGGCAAGGCAGGCTGCCGCAATGACAAAGGTATACTCAAACCCTCCGTTCATTATGAAGAAACCCTTAGCTATGTGAACCTTGATAGCGGCAATAACAATAAAGATCAAAAGCAGGGTTGCAGACAGCCTGGTTTGTAACCCGATAATCAGAAGGAGCCCGCCGAGTAATTGCGTATATCCGGCGGCATACGACCAGAATATCGCCGGCGCAAATCCCAGGCCAGAAAGCACCCCGGCAAAACCTTTAATCCCCGTCGGCCAGCCGAACAAACCAAAAGCTACGCGCAGGCCATGCGCCGTAAACATAATACCTATTCCCAACCGTAAAACCAGGATCCCTAAATCCAACATCTTACACCTCCTTGTTTTACTAACCCCGCCATGATCCCTATTCTATTCCTTAAGCCTGCTGAGCGGTAAATACACATTATAAAATGCAGCAGCGTGGAGAGCCGCCCTTTTACATTTAAACCAAAAACCGCCCCGCATGACCTGTTGTTGGCCATTGGAATAATATAACCGAGGTCCAGGGGCTTAAATTTCTTAAGAGGAATGTTTTTTACGCTCCTGATTATGTTAACTGCCGCATGAGCCCCCTCGGCGACGGAAAACTGGACAGCCATCCTCAGGAAATTATTCTTCACGCCAAAATAAGCGGTATCCCCGGCGCTAAAACAATCCTGGTCAAATTTTAGATACTCGTCAACGATTATCCTGCCCTGCGGATTCTTTTTCACGGCCAGCTTCTGGATAAAATCCGCTGTCCTTACCCCGGGGACCCAGATAACCATGGCTTTCGTAAATACCTTCTCCCCGGAAACAACGGCGCTATCCCCGTTAATGCTCTCAACGGAAGAATTCGCCAGGATATCTATGCCCATTTTTTTTAGATTATCTCCCGCATAAAGCTTCATCCACTCCGGCAAAGGCCCCAGTATGCCGGGGGAACGCTCAACAATAATGATTTTCTTCGTAATCCCTCTT
>JAHFFQ010000092.1 GCA_023247875.1 Candidatus Omnitrophota bacterium
TTCCCTGCGCGGCTACATTTTTCGTCTTCTTTAAGGAGCTGGGGCTAAAGGACCTGATCAAGGCCAGCCTGATCATGCTCGCAGTAGGCCTGGTTACCGGTTCGTTACTTAATTTCGCGATGCGTTAATTAATAAGCTGGGCCAGGCCTATTCATTGAGTAGCCTGGCCCAATTTAGTGCCGAAGAAGGGAGTTGAACCCTTACGAGGTTGCCCTCATCGGTTTTTGAGACCGACGTGTATGCCATTCCACCACTTCGGCAAAGAATTTTAGGTTGACGTTCTACATATTATATTCTAAAATAGCAAAGGTCAATAGCTAAATTTTAAGGTCCTTCGGGCAGTGCCCTCAGGACCAATTTGCCTGAACAAAAATACTATTGCAAATTGGGGCTGTAGCTCAGCTGGGAGAGCACTTGCCTGGCAGGCAAGGGGTCAGGAGTTCGATCCTCCTCAGCTCCACTTTTCTATAATTTTCTCACCTATGGCCTGTAGCTCAAATTGTAACGCCGTATCGCAATAAGTCAGCGCACAGATTCCCATATAGTCTTTTCGCATGGTTTTTATTCCTCTTGTCCTCCCGTCAGCTTTTGTTTTGTAAAAGTACCGTAGGGAAATTTTGGTGATTTTTGACCAAAATCGCTGCAATTTATCTATGTCCTGATCCCATCTCGGCATTATCCTGCATCGCAGTTTATCTTCGCGGACATGAAAGTACTTTCTTAGCAAATTAAGAAAGGCTGCAATAACTTTTGGGTCTGAGTTACCAAAGGTCATTGCTTGAGATGATGGATATTTTGACCCTTCGCAAAGATATAATAAACCGCATAACATTTTGGCTATTTCAGGAGCCGCAAGAACGCCCTTTCTGATATATTTTACTTTATTTCGGATTCTTTCTTTCCACTGCTTTCTTTTTTCGCGCAGTTTCTTTACAGCTATTGATCTGCCAATGGCAGAAGAAGCGATTATTTTATTTTCTATTCGCTCCTGCTGACGTTTGCTTAGTTTAACATTTTTTACCCATCCTGAAATAGTACTTTTAGGAATACTTGTTTTTCGGCTTATTTCTCCTAATGTCCATCCACCTTGCCTGAGGTTAAGTGCCCGTTGCTTAGTCTTTTCTGAATAGTTTTTTGCCATTTTCTCTCCCATTGTAATAGACGCAAGGGTTGTGTTTTCCTAACAGGTTTTTTGTAGATTTCTATAGATATTTATAGTATAATTTGAACTGTGGTTAATAAGCATACCTATACATATATACTAATACAATAATATAAGAAGTCAAATAAATGTTGGCGCAAAACATAAGAAGGCTCAGGTTAAAAAAAGGCTTATCACAGGAAAAACTATCCCGTTTAGCCGATATTGCAAATGCTACGCTTGTAAAAATTGAATCCGGCGCGGCAAAAGAACCGACTATAACTACAGTCGCTAAGGTCGCTGGAGCGTTAAATGTTTCAATTGATGAGTTGGTCGGTAAAGTTAAGAATAAAGGGTAATTTTAATTTCCTATGATCCTGGGCGTACATGTTTCCGGAGCAAAGAAGATATATGAGACCCTGGATATCGCGCATAATTTAGGCTGCGATACCATGCAGATATTTGCCAGGAGCCCGCAATCCTGGCGCAACGACTTTAAGCTTGGGCCTGAAGATATTGAGGAATTCAAGGCCAGGCGTAAAAAGTATAAGATCAACCCGGTTTTTATCCATATCTCCTACCTGATAAACCTTGCCTCTCCTGAACCGAGGCTTTACAATGGTTCTATTCAAGCTTATATAGAGGATATCCAGGATGCGGAGAAACTGGGGGTGGATTACATCGTTACGCACATGGGCAGCCACAAGCAAACCTCCGAGGATGCCGGGATCAAGAGGCTGGTTGCTGCTTTAAATGAGATATTAGAGAAAACCAAGGGCTCTAAGGTCGGGATCTTGCTGGAAAATACATCCGGCAGCGGCTCCTGGCTGGGTTACAGGTTTTATCATCAACACAAAATCTTGAAAGGACTGAAAGAAAAGTCCCGCGTAGGCCTGTGCCTGGATACGGCGCATGCTTATCTGGCGGGTTATGACCTTTCAACCAAACAGGGTTTAGAGAAGATGCTTGATGAGATAGAGGATATGGTGGGGATCAAATTGATCAAGCTTATCCACCTGAATGACGCTGCCGGCGAGTTGGGCTGCCACCATGACCGGCATGACCATATCGGCCGCGGCCATATCGGCCTTAGCGGGATGAAGAGGATCATTAACCATCCTAAATTAAAAAACATACCCATGATCCTGGAAACACCGAAGACTAACGAGAACAGCGATAAAGATAACCTGAAATTAGTCAGGAAATTAGGGCGCTAATATGCATTATAAATTTAAGAAAATAGAAGAAAAGTGGCAGAAAAAATGGCTCGCTGCTCATGCCTTTCGCGCGCAAGCCGACTCCACCCGTAAAAAATATTACCTCCTGGAAATGTTTCCTTACCCATCGGGAAAGATCCACATGGGCCATGTGCGCAATTATACTATTGGCGATGTGGCCAGCCGTTTTAAGATGCTGCAGGGTTACAATGTCATGCATCCTATGGGATTTGACGCCTTTGGCCAGCCGGCGGAGAATGCTGCGATTAAAAACAAGACTAAGCCGGATACCTGGACGCGTAAATGCATCAAAGAGATGGAAACAGAATTAAAAAGGATGGGTTTTTCCTACGACTGGGAGAGAGAGGTCTCTACCTGCGACAGCGATTATTATAAATGGAACCAGTGGATATTTTTGAAGATGTTTGAACGGGGACTGGCCTACAAAAAGGCTTCCGCGGTCAACTGGTGCCCTAGCTGCTCAACCACTTTAGCCAATGAAGAGGTAGTGGAGGGTGGCTGCTGGAGATGCCATACAAAAGTCGAGCAAAAGGATTTGGAGCAATGGTATTTAAAGATCACCGAATATAAGGAAAGGTTATTGGAGGATTTAAGCCAGCTTAAAGAATGGCCGCAGCGTGTCCTGGCCATGCAGAACAACTGGATCGGCAAAAGCAGCGGCGTGGATATTTATTTTCGCCTGAAGGATAGAGATAGGGTAATCCCGGTATTTACAACCCGCGCGGATACTATTTTCGGGGCAACTTATATTGTCCTGGCGCCCGAACATCCCTTAGTCAAAGAGTTGATCCAGGGTAGACGGCAGGAAAAAGAAGCGCTGGAGTTTATTGACAAGGTAGCTAAGGAAAGCAAGGTAGTGCGCGCCTCAACCGATATCAAAAAAGAGGGGGTGTTTACGGGTAGCTTTGCGGTTAACCCGGTGAATAATGAAGAGGTGCCCATTTGGATCGCCGATTATGTTTTGATGGAATACGGCACCGGGGCGATCATGGCAGTGCCTACGCATGACCAGAGGGATTTTCTTTTTGCCAGAGAGCATAAATTGGCAATGCGCGTTGTGATCCAGCCGAAAGGAAACAGCATAAACGCGGAAGATTTATCCCAGGCTTATGAAGGAGACGGCATCCAGATAAACTCCGCGGAATTTAACGGCCTAAGCAATCTGGAGGCAAAAGAAAAAATTGCCGCCTGGATGGAGAAGAAGGGGATAGGCAAAATTCAAACGCATTGGCGCCTGCGCGACTGGTTGATCTCCCGTCAACGTTACTGGGGTACCCCAATCCCGATAATTTATTGTTCTAAATGCGGAATTGTTCCTGTGCCGTATAAAGATCTACCTGTGGAGCTAGCCAAAGACGCCCCTTTTACCGGAGAGGGCGGCAACCCCTTGGGCAAGGTAAAAAAATTCGTCGAGGTAAAATGCCCCAAATGCAAAGGAGCAGCCAGGCGGGAAACCGACACCATGGCGACCTTCTTTGACTCCTCATGGTACTTCTTGAGATTCTGCTCACCAAAATTCAATGACGCTCCTTTTAATATAGGGGAGGCAAAATACTGGATGACTGTTGACCAGTATATCGGCGGCATCGAGCATGCCATCCTGCATTTATTGTATTCGCGTTTTTTTACCAAATTCTTCCAGGACATAGGAATGGTGGATTTCCCCGAACCTTTCCAGAGGTTATTGACGCAAGGCATGGTGTTAAAAGACGGGGAGGTAATGTCCAAGTCCAAAGGCAATATCGTTGACCCCGATTCAATGATCAAGGATTATGGCGCGGATGCCTTGCGCCTGTTTATTTTGTTTGCCGCGCCTCCGGAAACAGAGTTGGAATGGGAGGAGAGAGGATTGGAGGGTGCGCTTAAATTCCTGAACCGCGTTTGGCGGATCCAGGAGAATTTAAAAGATAAGGCCGATGCGGAACTCTTGAAAGTATTGCATAAAACCATTAAGAAGGTGACCGAGGATTTTGGCGAATTTAAATTCAATACTGCCATTGCCAATCTTATGGAGTTGACCAACGCGATTTATCAACTGGGAGCGGATAGAGAGGTTTTTTCAAAGCTAGTTATAATGCTTAGCCCGATTGCCCCGCATTTTTGTGAAGAGCTCTGGGAGATTTTAGGAAATAAGCAGAGCATATTCAAGGCATCCTGGCTGGAATATGACCCTCAATTACTGGTTGAAGAAAATGTGGAGTTGGTAATTCAGGTTAACGGTAAAGTGCGCAGTAAGATCGAAGTCCCCCGTGACATCCCCGAGGATAAGCTTAAGGAGCTGGTGCTTAAAGATGAGAAGCTCGTTCCTTGGCTGGAAGGCAGGCCTCTGAAGAAGTTCATTCTTGTCCCCCAAAAGCTCATTAATATCGTAATTTAATTACCCGCCTAAAACATCCTTAATATCAAAAAGTAATCTTTGGTAATCAATGGGTTTTTCAATGTAGACGGTGATGCCGCTCTTGGCGGCGATATGCTTGTCAATCTCTTCGTGTTTTAGAGAGGTGGCAATAATCGGGGTGTCCTTGAACTCCGGCAGGGACCTGATCTCCTGGGCAACCCTGAACCCGCTTTCATCAGGTAGAACCAGGTCTAAAAGTATACAGTCTGGTTTTTCCTCTTGTAACTTTTTAATTCCTTCTCTGGCGCTGTAAGCAGCCGTCACAATATATCCGGCTTTAAGCAGCTCCTCCTTGCTTTTCTTGACAATATTGAAATCATCGTCAATTATCAGCACCTTCCTAGCCATATTGAAATTATACACCAAAAACAGCCGTCAAGCACCTATTTTTTAGTTAGATTTTATGCCCTTTGCCGTCTATTGGGGTAGCGAGGAAAAGCAATGCTTAACCTGACCCCCGAAGAAAAAAAGGCGATCCTGTTTCTCCTGATCGTAGCGTTTTGCGGAATAGCTTTGAACAATCTGGCTAAGCTGAACTGCCGCGTTAAGAAGCTCTTTTCTCCGGAGGTACGCTTAGCCAAAATTGACCTGAATAAAATATCTTTGGCACAGCTGCTTGAAACCAGGTGCCTGCCGGAAAAAGTAAGCCAGCGCATTGTTGAATACCGCAAGGAGCACGGTGATTTTACCAGCTTAGAGGGCCTGAAAGAGGTTAAAGGTATAGGCGAGCAGCGTTACGAGAGGCTAAAAAAGCTTTTTTTCATAGAATGAAAAGGCTGCTTGCGGTATTAACCGGATTTTATTGCCTGGGAATTATTCTTGTCAGCCTGGTCCGGGTGAATTTCTGGTGGATCCTGGGATTGAGTATAATCATCCTTATCTTTGCCTGTCTGAGCTTCAAAAGAAATCATATATTTCTACCTTTAATATTACTTTTAGCCCTGCTGCTCGGCGGCTTCAACCTGAAGAACTCGTATCTGCGGCCTAAATGCCATATCAGCAATTTCGTGCGCTATAAAGATGACATTGTTTACAGTTTAAGCGGGTTTATTGACAGCGCTCCGGAGATAAAGAACAACCGCGTTTCTTTTATTTTCCGCGCCCTTGAAGTTCAGGCTGATAAACTGAAGTGGCGTTGCTGCGGCAAGGTATTGGTTGAACTGGATTTTCCGCAGGAATTTAACTATGGGGATAACTTGGTGCTCATCGGTAATTTACAGCGGCCGTATAGTTTT
>JAHFFQ010000093.1 GCA_023247875.1 Candidatus Omnitrophota bacterium
AAAGTTTCTTCTTGGTTTTTTTAGTACCCTTGGTTTTGTTTATTTTCTTTGCTTTCATTAATATGCCTCCTCTGCAAATAAATATACCACTAACATGGATTTATTGCAAATATTATCTGATTACGGAGAAAAAATTGTGTTGCTGAAATTTTTAGTTTAGCGGGTTTTAAAATCACTATTTTCATGCTGCTTAAGGAGCTGCAGTAATCTTGAGTTGACTTTATATCCGAGCTGGATAGCTCTATCACAATGCCGAATGGCCAGGTCATAATCTTTATTATAGTAATATGCTGCTGCCAGGTTATTATGCGCCGCGCCTAGATTTGGATTGAGTTGGACTGCTTTCTTAAAAAACTCTAAGGCTTCTCTCTTGTTTCCTTTATCGGCATAGATAACACCAAGATTATAATAAACCTCCGCATTGTTTGGATCAATGTCTAATATTTTATTATAAAAAGAAGCCGCCTCTTCCTTTTTACCAAGAGCAACATAAAGATATGCAAGGTTAAAATATCCTCTTCTATCAAGGGGGGATATCTCTATTACGCGCCTGAAATCAGAAGCGGCTTTTTCATACTCTTTATTTGCGCTATAAACCTGGCCCCGGTTGATATATGCCTTTAAATACTTAGGGTCGGCTATTATCGCTTCGCTATAGTCAGAAACAGCCCTGCCATATTCCCCTTGTTTCTGGTATACAAGTCCGCGGTTATAGTATCCGTCAGCGTAATCCCGCTTCAACTCAATAACCCGGGAAAGGTCAATAATAGCCTTATCATATTCCCCCTGCTCAAGATATTCCACTCCGCGGTTGGTGTAAGGTCGGATTTTTCCCGGAGATTTATTAATTGCGTCGCTCCATAAAACAATCTCATTTTCCCAAACCCGGTTCCTCTTATAGGTAAGAAAAGAACAAATAATGACTATTGCCGATAGAATGACCGTAACAATCTTAAGGCTCTTGTTCCGGAGAAGATAATAAAGTGCGTATACTGCGAAAAGGCTGCAGCCGACCAAAGGCAGATAAAGCCGGTGTTCGTATATTGGATTCCCAATAGGTATAATGCTTGACTCTGGCAAAAGCGTTAGAAAAAACCAGAATATGCCAAATGATGCCAGCCTGTGCCTGAAGAAGGTTAGGATCCCCGTGATAATAACAAAAACCAGGGCCAAGAAACTGGCTAATGTCGGTATACCCCAAAATGCCTGCACAAGAGGATAATCATACTCTATATTCTGCCCTAAAGGGAACAAAAATAACCTCAAATAAGTAAGCAAGACGCTAAATTGGGTCCAGAGGTAACGAGATGAACTAATCCATGGGCTATCCATTAATCTCTCTACATCCGTAAAAATTACCGGTTTTGCAATAGCTACGGTCAAAGGGATCACGGGAAGAAATAATAAAAAGGGGAGAGCATATTTCCACTTCGGACCTTTGGCCTCTTGAAAGAAGTACACATGATAGAGCAACAGCATTAAAGGCAGGGTAACTATATTTTCCTTTGTGAACATCCCCGCAAAAGCTGCGATTAAACTTGCGGAGTAATAAAATGGATTGATCCTGCCGCCTTCCCCCAAAGAGAGCATCGCCTTTGCGTATAGGCATAATGCTGCTAAATAAAAAAGTGCCCCCAGGATGGTAACCCGCTGAAAAATATAATTAAGCGTTTCAGTCTGCACCGGATGGGTCAAAAATATGGCTGCTGCAAAAAAACTTATAAGTACTCTGTGCCGATAAGCTTGTTTTCCCCTCATGGCCGGGGAGGAAAAGGTCAAAGATACGAACCAAAAAACCAAAAAAGAGACCAAGATATGGAGGCCTATGTTGACCAGGTGATAACCGAATACGCTGAATTGATGGATTTGATAATTTACCGCGAAGGATAAGAAGCCTAAAAAACGGGATGGCCAATATTTAAAGAGGTCGATTAATTTTTCCGGGGTTCTTATGAGAGGATTTTCGAGGATAAATGAAAAATCATCGAAATGAAATGAGCTATTGAGGGTGTTGGAGTATACAGCAGCCCCCAGGAAGAATAGTATAATTATCGCCAAAAGATTTGGGCGGGTTGTTCTAATCATACTGCTTATTATAACATGAAGAAGGATTTAAGAAAGTTGTTTACGGCATATCAAGAACACGGGAAAGAGAAGGGTTGCGGAAATTGTTTAATAGCGGACAATGTGCGTTTTTATGCAGTCAATAAGATACGTTTTGGCTTCTTGCGGCATATTTATGAACTCTACACCGACCTCATATTCCCCGGTATAAGATTTTTCCCTGATCCACACGAGCCTGGAAAGGGCCTCAAAAGTGAAGGAGGTTCTAAAGGTAAGCTTGATCTTCAAACAACTATCCCTTGGAATGAAATCGTGGACTAAGAAACTTATGCCGGCCTGGCTGATATCCCTTGTGATATATTCTCCTCTTTGCTCGCTGGGGACAACCTCGTAGAATATCTGCAGTTTTTCCGGGATCCTGATATATCTTCTTCTCTCTTCCATTTTAGTTATCCCTGCTTCCGGAGCATATCAGTGCCGCTGGAAACGATAAAGAAACATAATTTTTACGATTTCCGTGGCATTTAAGAGATGTTCTATTTCCCAACCGTCTCTACTTAAATATGCTACATGAAGCAAACGAATTCAATAGTTTTTTGAGGTTTCTGGAAAGCGGTTTCTTCCTTTAACGGCAACCAAAAGACCCCTGGCCTGGTGCCGTGGTCTGTATTTTTATATGAATAACGGCACTTTATTTACTAAGGCCTTGGAATACCTATAGACTAGAGTGCTTCTTTTATGCTGCGTGAATACTATTTTCAAAATACGGTTATAATCATCAAGCGCCTGGCGGGATGCCTCTGGGGAAAAAGAATGCGTGCTGTATTTAGCCTCTTCAAAGCGTTCGGTTAACCTAAAGAATGAGCTGTCTTCTATGGCATATTTCTTATCTACCAGGTTCGCAAACAATAATGGCGGCGTATAAAACTTTTGTCGCATGCCAAAAATATACATTACCTTAATAAGGTTGCTGTAAAGCGCGAGTATCAAGTCTCTGGGGTTATCATACAGCTTGATAATATTTTTCCTGGTTCTTTTAATTAACATATAAAAATAGGTATAAAACAGCAGGCTGGCTAAGAATAAGAAAAATGCGGTTTTGGCAATAAGTTTAAGGAGCCAGTATTTCTCGCGTATAACCTCCACTTCCACCGGCGGGCTCTGTATTCCAGAATGCTCGGCATATATTTTGGTTAGGCCGACCCTAAGGGATTTGACAGTATTTTTATTCATTTTGGCTATTGCAGGATTGCTGCATACCCAGCTGGCCAGTAAGCTGATATCTCCATGCGATGAATCACTAAAATATCCTTCCGCCGCCAAAGTGGAGCGCTCCCCTCTGACCAACTTTAAATTCAAAGGAAAAACCGATATGGAAACCAACTTTGGCCCCCCCACAATAACTGGTATGCGCGGGCTCTCTAAATCTTTATGCTGGACATAGACCTTTGTTTCTCCTGGGGAGATGGCCTTAACCAGCCCCTTATTAACAGCCGCAATATTGTTATCAAGCCCCTTCCAAGTGCCCAGAATAGTGATATCTTCTTCCGTATCATCCTGCCGCACACCGAAAGCAGAAAACTGTTTTTCCTCCCCTGCGCGCATCTCGTAATAATCGGGAATTACCTTTATATACCTGAACTTTTCCTCTTTATTAAGCTTATTCCTTAGGTCTTTTATGTCCTCCTTAATGCCCTCTACATTCTCCAGCATATCTCCAATATTTTTTTCCGGACTTCTGGGCTTCTGCGCTTTCTTTATCTTCTGTGCTTTCTCTAGATACTCATTAGAAACAGGTACGGAGGAGACTATAAACTTGGCAGCTAAGCTCCGGACGTTTTCTAAGTTTGCATAAACTTCGGATATCCCAACGGAGTTAGCGATAAAGGTATTTAATTCCCTGCCTAATATTTCCTTATCATTTATTTGCCACTCTACCTTGCTCGTAACTTCCTCGATCCTATTATCGTAATAGCTGGCAAAGGCCCGAAGAGGTGTTCTACTGTGGATAGCTACGGGAAGATAGGCGGGAATGATGGAAATATGTTTCACAGAGTGGTCCTGCCTAATAACACCCATTACAACCTCGGCATCCTGAGGAAGGCTCTGTAAGTCTTTATAGCTGCAAAATACCCTGAATTTTCCCGATGAGGATAAAATAACGCGCGAGTTTTTCAACCTAGAGATTCTATTATTACGCTCAGTGAACCATTCTGCCTGAACGGTCACATCTCTCACTATATAGCCAGTTTTAGTAACGAAGGTGCCGAAGGCGAAAAAATCAATTCTGGCCTCTATGTTTCCATAGGGCTTATAAGGGAGGATCTCCAGGCTTACGAGTTTTTCTTCTTCCGCTTTAGCTTTCTTTGCCTCGACTATAGAGATGAAACTGGTATTACTGCGCCTGCCTTTATAGATGGCCATAATTTGATAATCGCCGAGTTTTTTAGGCACCACCACGCCCTCTCCCGTTATATCAAACCTGTCCGGCTTACTTAAAAGCAGCTCAGACTGAGTTGTTACATCGGATATCTCTGCCGATCCGGCGAATACCTTAATCTCCAGTGGAACGCCTACATATCCTTTGTAAAACCGGGGATAGAGATAGACTTCCAGCGGCCTTTGCAAATAAACATATAATTTTTCCGGCCCGCCGTAATACCACAGCTTACCGCTGGTAGATACCGGGGTGCCAAATTTATTAAGCGCCTCTTCGGCACTTAGCCCGGAGATAACTTTTCCTTCCGGGGTTATCTTTTCTTTATATGTCTGATCCGCCAAAACAGGCATATAACACATGAGCGTTATAAAAAACCCTAAAAATAATGATTTTATAGTCATCGGCCAGCCTACTCTTCTAATTGACTTCTGATGCGCTCTGCCTCATAATCAGGGATCACCTCAACTACCGTAACTTTGCATTTTCTGCTTACTGTCCCTCTATACCTGCAGATTATCTCTGCGTCACCTATGCCCCTGGCATAAACCAAGCCATGTTGATTAACGGAGGCGATGGAAGGCTTGGAAGAAAACCATTCCAACTCAGGGCCAAATTCTCTGATAGAATTATCGTAAATTGCTACGCTTTTTAAGGCAATAGTTGACTGAAGAGGCAGGATGGCATAATTAGGCAATAGATATATTTTTAGGGATTCCTCCTGTTCACCCTCCTCTTCGGACGCATTTAAAGATCCATCTGCCTTGAATATTGTTTCAAGCTGTTTGGATGTGAATAATTCATCGAGCTCGCTCATGCTTGCGGATAATTCTTTTTTGTTCTTACTTTCGCTTAATTTATCTAGATTCTTCTCCAGTAAAGCGGCCTGTTGCGGCAATACGTTTTTCAAAGTCTCAATCTTCATCCGTAAATCACGGCTGTCTTTTCCAACAATAAAGCTCTTTTTCGCCTCGGCTGCTTTCTGGATGAGATCCTTCATTTTCTCAGTATCCTTGGAGCCCGTCTTTTTCTCTAAGGAAGCCAACTCCTGATTAAGGGCCTTGAGCACATCATCCACCTGGGATACCGACTGGGCATTATTCAATTTATCCATGAGCTTATCCATTAATTCCTGCTGCTCATCGCCCATAGTAGAGCTCTGCATCAAGAATTTCTTTGCCTCAGCCGCCTGCTGCATAAGATCCTTCATCTGCTGGGCATCCTTAGAGGCAGAGGGGGGCTTCTGGCTTAATGCCGCCATATCCTGGTTAAGTTTTTTAAGCACATCATCCACCTGGGATGCTTTTTGAGCATTGGACAGCTCATCCATGAGCTTATCCATCAACTCCTTCATTTCATCGCTCATAGAAGAGCTCTGCATCTGGATCTTTTTCGCCTCGGCTGCTTTCTGGATGAGATCCTTCATTTTCTCAGTATCCTTGGAGCCCGTCTTTTTCTCTAAGGAAGCCAACTCCTGATTAAGGGCCTTGAGCACATCATCCACCTG
>JAHFFQ010000094.1:0-1326 GCA_023247875.1 Candidatus Omnitrophota bacterium
ATGCCCCATTTTTTCTTTTTTGGTCTTAAGGTATTTATAATTTTCCGCGTTAGGAGTGATCTCTAAAGGCAGGCGCTCGGAAACCTCCAGGCCATATCCTTCCAGGCCGACGATCTTGCGGGGGTTATTGGTTAGGAGCCTTATCCGCTTGACCCCCAGGTCCACAAGCATCTGGGCGCCGATGCCGTAGTCGCGCAGGTCTACTTTATGGCCGAGTGCCTCATTTGCTTCCACCGTATCCATTCCTTTATCCTGAAGGTTATAGGCGCGCAGTTTCTCAACCAGTCCGATGCCCCTTCCCTCCTGGCTCATATAAAGGATCACGCCTTTCTTCTCCGAAGAAATGATCTCCATGGCCTTTTCCAGCTGCCTGCCGCAATCGCAGCGCAGCGATCCAAAGACATCACCGGTCAGGCACTCTGAATGCACGCGGACTAAAACCGCTTCATCCGCCCAGGAGCCCATAGTCAGGGCAATGTGCGTCTGACTATTGGTCTTATCCCGGTAGACTGCCAATTTAAACTCCCCGAATCTTGTAGGCAGCTTGGTCTGGACGATCTCCTCTACCAGCTTTTCCGATTTACGGCGGAAAGAGATCAGGCCGGCAATAGAGCAGATCTTTAAAGAATGCTTGCGGCTAAACTCCAAAAGCTGCTCCATGCGAGCCATAGAGCCGTCATCATTCATGATCTCGCAGATCACCCCCGCCGGATAAAGGCCGGATAAACGCATAAGGTCCAAGCTTGCTTCGGTGTGTCCTGCCCGCACTAACACCCCTCCTGTCCTGCCGCGTAACGGAAAGACATGCCCGGGCCGGCCTAAGTCCTCGGGCTTGCTTTGCGGATTGATCAAGACTTCAATGGTCCTTGCCCGGTCATGGGCTGAGATTCCCGTGGTCACCCCGCTTGCTGCGTCAACGGAGATCATCCAGGCGGTCTTAAAAGGGTCCTCTTGATTTGCCTGCAGGGTATTCTTGAGCATAGGATCGAGCTCCAGAAAACGCAGCCTCTCCTCTTCCATAGGAACGCAAATAAGGCCGCGGCCGAATTTAGCCATGAAATTTATGTCGGCGGGTTTGGCGAAAGAGGCGGCCATTATCAGGTCCCCCTCATTCTCCCGGTCTTCGTCATCAACTACAATGACCATCCTGCCAATTTTAAGGTCCTCCAGAATTTCCGGAATACTGTTAAGCATATCTCTCCTTTAAGCAAAAAACCCGAAAGAAAATCTTCGGGCGTAATGATTTTAATTTTCTCTCATCTGGACTATAACACCCAATCCAACCTGATGGATTGGTGTGCGCTTGCGCGCTACCATCGGCCCTGG
>JAHFFQ010000094.1:1426-5928 GCA_023247875.1 Candidatus Omnitrophota bacterium
CATGATAAACTGATCAAACGCGGCAAGACGATCGCCATAGCCGAATCCTGCAGTGGCGGCCAATTGGCCAGTGAACTGATCCGCTACCCCGGCGCCTCCCGTTTCTTCATCCTGGGTGTGGTTGCCTATAGCAATAGCTCCAAAGTAGAAATACTGGGAGTCCCCAGAAAACTGATCTCTGAATATGGAGCGGTCTCAAAACAAGTCGCCGAATCTATGGCGCGAAATATCCGCAAAAAGGTAAAAGCGGATATAGGCTTAAGTATAACCGGGCTTGCCGGGCCGGCAGGCGCAACCACGCATAAACCCGTTGGCCTGGTCTTTATCAGCCTGGATGCTGAGAATAAAAATATCTGCCGGGAATTTCATTTCCGCGGCAGCAGGCAGGATATCCGTAAAAAAGCTACCCAAAAGGCATTGCGTTTATTATGCGCGCATTTATCGCCGTAGAGCTTCCGGCAACTATCAAAGATTCCCTCTCCAGGATCCAAAGTGAATTAAAAACAGGACTGCCTAAGGCCGGCTGGGTCAAACCGCAGAACCTGCACCTGACCTTGAAATTTCTCGGGGATATCTCGCCTCGCCAGCTTGCAGAAATCAAGAACATTATCGCTGAAGCCAGCCAGGAGATCCATTCTTTTAAGATAAAATTGGATGACCTGGGGGCCTTCCCCGGCCTGCGGCAGGCACGCATAATCTGGATAGGCATCAGCCGGGACACCCTGGTCAAACAACTCGCCGGTTCATTGGAAACAAAGCTCGCCGGTATAGGAATAGCAAAAGAAAAGCGGGATTTTTCCGGCCACATTACCATCGCGCGCGTAAAAATTCCCCTAGATCCCGCGGATCTTGATAAAGGGCTTAAAAAAGCGAAAAACGATCTGGTTTACGCGAATTTAGAGTTTAATGCCGGGGGGATTACTTTATTTGAAAGTGTGCTCGGGCCAAGTGGCCCGGCTTATACGGTCTTAGAAAAAGCTGATTTCAGGATCACCTGAAGTACAATATTAGTATAAATACCCGCGATCAGATCATCCGCCATTACACCTACAGAACCGTGCAAATGCTGCAGCCTTCCGGCTGGATATGGTTTAAGCGTATCCAGGATACGAAAGACAAGAAAACCTAAAAAAACTATTTTCAGATCCAGCGGCATGAAACTAAGGCTGACCAGCATGCCCGCCACTTCGTCGATCACAATGCAGCCGGGATCCTTTTTACCTAACAGCCTCTCCATCCTGCCGCTGACGAATAATCCCAGGATGATCAAGCAAAATGTGGATAAGAAATAATTCGAGGAATTCCCGGTTTTAAGCAGATAAAATAATCCCACCCCTGCCAGGCTGCCGAAAGTGCCCGGTATCAAAGGAAGATAACCGACGAAGAAAAACGAACCGGTTGCTTTGATTAAAAAGCTGCCGAGGGGGGTAAATTTCATAAGCGGGCAATTATCTTGCGGTTCTCCCAAAGGTATGATAAACCGGAATAAAGGGTCAACCCCAGGGTGATCAGCATAAGATAAAATATCCCCTGGCGAAAGATTCTCTCCCAGGCGGGGTTCCAGGTTGAATATTTAAGCACGATCTCCTTAAGCAGGATAAAACCCAGGATAGCAAATATCACCGCCATCTGCGAAACTGTCTTATGCTTTCCCGCGCGCGCCGCGGAGAGCACCTTTCCCTTATTTAAGGCAAAGAGGCGCAAGGAGGTGATCAGGATCTCCCTTGAGACAATGATCACGAACATCCAGGCGTCGATCAGCTGCATCTGCACGAATGCCGCGAAGGCAGCCAGGACCAGGATCTTATCGGCGATAGGGTCCATAAGCCTGCCGAAATCCGTGACCATATTCCAACGCTGGGCGATCAGGCCGTCAAAAAGGTCGGATAAAGCCGCCAGGGTAAAAACAATAAGGCTGGCTGCCTTGGCCCAGAGCCCCTGGCAGAATAGAAAAAACATAAATATAAAGGTCAATAAAATACGCGACAAGGTCAAACGGTTGGCTAAATTCATGAGCTTACCTCCCCCACTAGGTCGTACTCCAGGGTATCCGTGATCTTTACCTTTACAAATTCTCCCGCCTTTAGCGGCTTACCTGAATTGACATAAACTATGCCGTCAACCTCGGGCGCGTCATATTCGCTGCGGCCGATGTATGCCCCATCCTCTTTGTGCTCAATAAGCACAGGCAGGCTCTTTCCCAGGAACCTGTCATTAACCAAAGCGGATATCTTTTGCTGCTCCGACATAATGATATCGAAGCGCTCCTGCTTTTTCTTTGCAGGAACCTGCCCCTTAAAATTGTACGCCGGGGTGCCCTGCTCCCGGGAATAAACAAACACACCCAGCCTTTCAAATCCGGACTCTTTGACAAAACTTAACAACTCCCGGAACTCATGTTCTGTTTCCGAAGGGAAGCCGACGATAAGTGAGGTACGTAAGGCTACCCCGGGGACAGCTTTCCTGACCTTCCTGATCAAAGCAATAATTTCTTTTCCGGTGATCCTGCGCTTCATAAGCCGCAGGATACGGTCATTGATATGTTGTATAGGCAGATCAATGTATTTACATATACGCTTCTCATCTTTTATCAACCCCAACAGCTCATCACTAACCCGTTCGGGATTCAGATACAAAAGGCGCAACCAGCCGATATCAGGAGAATTATCCACTATCTTCTTTAATAAACCGTTCAGGCCGCTCTTCCCTTTCAAATCCATGCCATAACCGGTGATATCCTGGCCGATGATATTCAACTCCGAGATCTTCTCCCGGTTAAAACCCTTAACCTTGCGGATGATCGCTTCTTCATCCAGGCTCTCTAACTTCCCTTTGATCCCGGGGATCACGCAATAGCTGCAGTTATTTACGCAACCTTCGCATATTTTCAGGTAAGCGTAATGCTTTGGGGTTAAAGCAAACCTTCTCTGTTCATGGTTAAGCCCAAGCGAACCGACAAAAGCGTCTATCTCCGGCAGTTCCTTGCGCAGCCGGTCTTTATAACGTTGCGCCAGGCACCCGTGAACGATGATCTTCTTTAACTTCCCCTGTTTTTTTAACTCTATTAAATCCAGTATAGCGTCAACCGACTCCCGCCTGGCATCTTCAATAAAAGCGCAGGTATTTACCAGGGCGACATCCGCATCAGCAATATCTTCGGTGATAGCGTAACCCTTGGAATCAAGGCGGCCAAGCAAAGACTCGGCATCCACCAGGTTTCTCGGGCATCCCAGAGTTATGATTCCCAGTTTTTGCTTCATCGGGAGATCTTCAGGCCTTCTTTATTGATCACGATATTCTTAAGAGGCTGGCCGCGCCTGCCCAGGTTGGCAAAGCGCTGATCATTGACCTGCAACTCTACGGCCCCGGCGTCGCCCAGGGAGAGCTCGATCTTTTCCTTGGCAGACCAGCTTTCAGACCTGCCTGCCGCCAGGACTCCGTGAAAAACTACCCTTCCGTCCACCTTTACGGAAACCCAGGATTTATGGCGGGCAGATAAACCCAGCATAAAACCCTGGGTTACCTCCTTCTTGACAGCCTTGGCTGTTTTAGCCTTGGTGATCTTTGGCGCGACTGCCGCGGGAATAAAAACCCGGGGCCTGGCCGGCTGCTTCTTGAACCTGGATGAAATAAACCTGGCCAGATTAAAAGCCAGGAAGATAAAGATCAGCGCTAATACCGTGGATATAATTATTTTCTTAAAGACAGGCGCAGGCCTCATCGCTCCAAGTTTAAGCGAGGCATCCTTGATGAATGAAGATGAAGGCTTTTTTTCAATACGCTCTCCTATATCCCTGCCGATAGTGGCATTTAATACCGGTTTCTGGCTTTGGCTGGTTTCACCGGTGAACTCCTTCGGGTCAAGGCCCAGGTAATTGCAATAGATCTTGATGAAACTTTTAAGATATACCGGGCTTAAGTCCGAAATGCTATCACCCTCGATCGCCCGCAGGACATTAAAATGGATCTTGGTCTTCTTCTGGATATCCTCTAAGGAAAGGCCCCTCTCCTGGCGGATCTTCTTCAGCCGGGCTCCGGCTGATTCTATATTCATATTCTTTCCACTCCTTTGCCCACAAGGGCACACTGCGCTGCGTAGCGCACGCCGACGCAATTCCTATTGGCGTCGGGTGCCTTTAGCGCGGGGTGTTGCCGCCGGTCAGATCCCTGAGCCAGGCCTCCCGGTCAACCAGGATCCTGCGCGGCTTGCTTCCTTCAAATGGCCCGACTAATCCCTCCATCTCCATCGTATCAATGATGCGCGCCGCACGGGTGTAACCCAGGCGCATGCGCCTCTGCAATATGGATACCGAGGCCTGGTTGCTCTCCATGATCACGCGTACTGCCTCATCGTAAGCCTCATCCTTTTCCCCGTTGGAGAGGCTGTTCTTCTGCTGCTCTTTAAGGATATCATCGTCATAAACAGGTTCACCTTGGGCTTTAATGAATTCTACCACCCTCTCTATCTCGGCATCCTTGACCAGGGCTCCCTGGATACGGAT
>JAHFFQ010000095.1 GCA_023247875.1 Candidatus Omnitrophota bacterium
CAAGATGTTCTGCTTGAGATAAAAACCTCTCCGGAAAGCACTAAATTGGGTCTTGCCCCTGAAGCAATATCAGATGCATACGGGCAGATGCTCAAGTTAAACAATGTAAAGATCAAGGGGTTGATGACCATAGCTCCTCTTGGAGATAACAGCCAAGCTGCGCGTCCCTATTTCGCAAAGTTGCGTAAACTGCAGGAGAATTTAAATCCGGAGTGGCTGCTTTCCATGGGCATGAGCGATGATTTTGAGGCGGCCATAGAAGAGGGTGCGGACATAATCAGGATCGGCAGGGAGATATTTCAAAACAATGTTTAATTTCTTACGAAAAAAGATCGGGATCATCGGGTTCGGCAATATGGGCTCGGCAATTGCCGAAAGAATAAAGTCAAGGTATGATGTCTTTGTATTTGAAAAAGAAGCAGAAAAGACCAAAAGCTTAAGCGGTATAAAAATAGTATCAAGCATCCCGGAGTTGCTCAAGCAAGCCCAGGTAATTATTTTAGCGATAAAGCCCCAGGATTTTGAAAGCGCAATGGCGGAGATCAAAGATGGGGCGCAGGATAAGCTGATTGTCTCTATAGCAGCAGGTATTACTACTGGGTATATGGAAAGGTTGCTGGGCCAAGTCAGGGTAATAAGAGTAATGCCAAACCTTGCAGCCAGAGTTGGGAAAAGTACCACCTCTATCTGCAAAGGCGCATTTGCAACCGATAAGGACATAAGCTTTACTTTTAAGCTTTTTAAATATTTAGGAAGTGTTTTTATTTTATCCGAAGATATGATGGACGCTGCTACTGCTATCGCCGGAAGCGGGCCTGGGTTTTTGTGCGATCGGGTTAAAGATATGTCTAAATCTGAACGGAAAAAATACAGTCAGGAACATTTTATCCCGGAGTTTTCTCTGGCTGCTGAAAATGTGGGATTTAATAAGAAACAGGCCTGGTTATTCGCAACTTCTACTACTAGTGGCACTCTAGCTACAGTGGAGGCGTTAGGTATTACTCCTGAGGAGCTAAAGGTAAAAGTTACTTCCAAAGGCGGGACTACCGAAGCCGGCTTAGAGGTTTTGCATACTACCGGGTTATTAACAGAAGCGGCTAAAGCGGCAGTCAAGCGGTCAAAAGAACTATCAAGGGGGTAAAATGGGAAAGATCGGCATTATCGGCGGGAGCGGGTTATACAAGATTGAGGGGATAAAGGTCAAGAAGGAGTTGAAGGTAGAGACTCCTTTTGGAGAGCCTTCGGGAAAGTTTATACTCGGCACCTTAGAAGATAAAAGTGTGGTATTCCTGCCGCGCCACGATGTGGGGCACCGTCTATCCCCCAGCCATATAAATTACCGCGCCAATATTTTCGCGATGAAGAAGCTCGGGGTGGAGAGGATCATCTCGGTCACTGCCTGTGGAAGCCTGCGGGAGGATTTTAAGCCCATGGATTTCGTAGCGGTAGACCAGTTTGTGGACAGGACAAATTATGCCAGGGATACAAGTTTTTTTACCAAAGGCATAGTTGCGCACATTGAATTCGCGCATCCGGTCTGTGAAGAATTACGCTCACTGGTATATGAGTCGGGTAAAAGCTTGAATTTGAATATACATAACGGCGGCACTTACATAAACATGGAGGGACCGGCATTTTCCACTTTAGCCGAATCAAAGCTTTACCGCAGCTGGGGGATGGATGTGATCGGGATGACCAATTTCGCGGAAGCGAAATTAGCCCGGGAGGCGGAGATCTGCTATTCCACTTTAGCGGCGGTCACGGATTATGATTGCTGGCATCCGCATCACGCCAGCGTTACTATCGATATGATAATCGGCAATTTACACAAGAATACCGAGAACTCAAAGCACATACTCCTGGAAGTGATCAAGAATATCAAACCTGAAAGAAACTGCGGTTGTAAAGATGCCCTTAAACACGCCATTATCACCGACAGGAAATTCATCCCCGCTAAGGTCAAAAAGGATTTAAATATCATAATCGGTAAATATATAAAATGAGTCCTGATAATACCGAATACAAACATACCCTGAATTTACCCAAAACGGATTTCCCTATGAAGGCGGATCTGCCCAGGAGGGAGCCTCTCCTTCTGAAGGAGTGGCAGGAAAAGGATATTTATGGGTTGATCCGTAAGAAGCCGCATCCTAAAGGCAAATATGTCCTGCATGACGGGCCTCCTTATGCCAACGGCAATATCCATATCGGCCACGCCCTGAATAAAACCCTTAAAGACATGATCATAAAATATCGAACCATGCGGGGTTTTGATTCTCCTTATGTTCCGGGCTGGGATTGCCATGGCCTGCCGGTTGAGCACGCTCTCTTCAAAGAATTAAAACTGAACAAATACCAGATCGAGCAGGTGAGTTTCCGTAAAAAAGCCCATGAGTACGCCATGAAATATGTGGATATTCAGAAAGAGGAGTTTAAACGTTTGGGGGTATTCGGAGATTGGGATAACCCGTATTTGACTTTAAGCCGCGAGTACGAAGAGAGTATTATCGCTGCCTTTGCCGAGTTAAACAAACAGGGCTATATCGTGCGCGGGCTTAAGCCGGTCAACTGGTGTTTTAAATGTGAAACCGCCCTGGCTGAAGCCGAGGTGGAATACGAAGATCATACTTCTCCGTCGGTTTTTGTAAAATTCAGATTGGATGAAGGCCGGGGATTTGAGCAAGGCAGCTACTTGGTGATCTGGACCACGACCCCCTGGACATTGATCGCCAATGTCGCGGTAGCTGTCCACCCTGACTTTGTTTATTCTTACCTGAAAACCGATGAAGGCAATATTATCATCGCTAATGTCAGGATGCAGGCTTTACCTTCATTGGGGATCCAGAGTTACGAGGTGATCAGGGAGCTTAAGGGCAGGGAGCTCGAAGGCCTGGTTTATAGCCATCCTTTTGGGTTCCGCAGGGGCAAGGTAGTTTTGGCAAATTACGTTTCCGCGGAGGAGGGAAGTGGCTTGGTGCATACTGCTCCGGGGCACGGCGTCGAAGATTATCAGACCGGCGTTAAATATAATCTGGATATTATTATGCCGGTTGACACGAAAGGCAATTTTGACGCCCATGCCGGAGAATTTAAAGGCATGAATATTTATGATGCCAATCCTGCGATATTGAATAAATTACAGGGGCAGGGGCTTCTGCTTTTTTCCGGCAAAATACAGCATTCCTACCCGCATTGCTGGCGGTGCAAGCATCCGGTGATCTTGCGGGCGACTAACCAGTGGTTCTTAAAGATAGACCATAAAGAGCTGCGCAAAAAGGTCCTCGCCGAGATCAAGGATAAAATAAGATTTATTCCGGGAGCCGGCAAAGAGAGGATCTACAGTATGGTGGAGCTGCGGCCTGACTGGTGCCTTTCCCGCCAGAGGTATTGGGGTGTCCCCATCCCGTCACTGGTTTGTAAAAAGTGTAATAATGAATTTTTAGACCCCGGGGTTATTGAGAAATACAGGGAGTTTACCGTTAAAGAGGGAACGGATTGCTGGTTTACCCGGGATATTGCAGATTTTCTGCACACAGGCCTGAAATGTTCCTGCGGCAGCCGGGATTTTACCAGGGGCTCGGATATATTGGATGTCTGGTTTGATTCCGGGATAAGCAGCCAGGCAGTGCTTAAGAAGCGAAAAGAATTAGGCGGGGTTCCCTGCGCGTTATACCTGGAAGGGTCGGACCAGCACAGGGGGTGGTTTCAGTCTTCATTGATCCCGGCTATGTGCATTGACGGGGAATCTCCTTTTAAGAGCGTATTGACCCATGGCCATGTCGTGGATGGCCAGGGGAAGAAGATGTCCAAGTCCCTGGGTAATGTCATTGCCCCACAGGATATAATTAAGAACTCCGGGGTAGATATCATCAGGCTGTGGGTTGCCTCCAGCGACTATAACGAGGATATCCGCATTTCTCCGGTGATCTTGTCGCGCATGGTTGAGGCCTATCGCAAGATCCGCAATACCGCCAGGTTTATTTTGAGCAATTTATATGATTTTAATCCGGATACGGATAAGGTTAAATGCGCGGAGTTAAAATCAATTGATAAATGGATATTATATGAGCGTATATCTGTATTGACCCAGGTGAGCGGTCAGGGTTATGATGAATTCGAATTTCATAAAGCCTTCAAGGGGATTTATGACTTTTGCAATGAAAAACTCTCAGCCCTGTATCTTGATATGGTTAAAGGCAGGCTCTATACCGCAGGTGCTGATTCCAGGGAACGCAGGGCAGCCCAGACGGCTATTTACCATCTGCTGGAATTTTTAGTGAGAGCATTGGCCCCTATTCTGGTTTTTACTGCCGAAGAAATATGGCAGCACATGCCTAAAGAAAAGCAATACAACTCTCTTCCAAGCGTGCACCTTTTGGATTGGCCGGATGCCGCGGATATGCTGCGGGAAATGGATAGCGGCGGGGTAAGATGCTCGTATATTCATCAGGAAGTAGAGAAGAAGTTAATCGACCTCCTGCCTGTTGTTACGGCGGCATTAGAAGGGAAACGCGGACAGGGGTTGATCGGCAGTTCATTTGACGCGCAAATAAATATATTGACAAATGACCCCAATCGTTATACATTCTTACAAAGCTTCCAAGAAGAGTTGGCTGAGTTTTTTAAGGTCTCCCAGGCCGAGGTCTTTTTTAAGGCGGATAACCCGCTTGAGTTTTCTGTGGAAGTAGCTAAGGCAGAAGGCCAAAAGTGCCCGCGCTGCTGGAATTACTTCCGCCAGATATGCGGGAGCAGAGATCATCCTTTGATCTGTAATAATTGCCTGACGGCTATAAGGGGAAAATAAAGTGAAAAAGCTTACTAAAAAAGAGTTGAAGGATTTTAAAAAGATCATCCTCAAGAAAAAGGAGGAGGTGATTGAGGATTTTAAGCATATATCCGAAGACACCTTAAAGAAATCGCAAAAAGAGGCCTCCGGCGACACCTCCGGATATACCTATCATATGGCTGACGTAGCCACCGATAATTACGACCGCGAATTCTCCCTGGGCCTGGCCTCTAATGAAAGAAAATCCCTCTATGAGCTGGATGACGCGCTCAAGAGAATAGAAGAAGGTTCTTTCGGTATCTGCGATGTCTGCAAAGGCCGTATTACCAAGGTCCGGCTAAAAGCAGTTCCTTCTGCCCGCCTGTGTATCAAATGCCAGGAAAAGAAGGAAAAGAAATAATAACCCTAATCCAACGGGTTTATTAGATGATCCCTGCCATTGTTATCAGCGTCCTTTTTCTGGACCAGCTTAGCAAATTTCTCGCCGCCAGTTTCCTGCAGTTGAATACCCCGGTACTCCTCATTAAGGATTTTCTGAATCTTTCCCTTGTGCATAACCGCGGGGCTGCCTTCGGCATACTTAAGAACCAATTGTTTGTGTTCGTGATCATCTCCCTGGTTGCCATAGCGCTTATCCTTTACCACCTTAAAGATAAGAAAAAATCCATCCTCTCCAGCATATCATTAAGCCTGATCCTGGGCGGGGCCGCAGGAAATCTTATCGACCGCCTGCGTTTTGGTTTCGTGATCGATTTTCTGGATTTCCGTATCTGGCCGGTTTTTAACCTGGCGGATTCGGCGATAACCATTGGCGTGATTTTATTAAGCTGGGAGTTATTGTGCAAAAAGAATTGATTTTGCGGGTTCCGCCAGAGCAGGATAAGATGCGCCTGGACCTATTATTAACGGATTACGCTTTGCATAATGATCTGGGGCTCTCGCGCACGAATATCCAGAACTTTATCCTCCAGGGCAGGGTTTTCCTGAATTCATCCGTCGCTGATAAACCCAATCGTAAGGTAAAGACGGGACAGGAGATCCGGGTAATATTTCCGGAAAAGGAATCTGCCAGGATAGAAGCCGAAGAGATCCCCCTTGAGGTAATTT
>JAHFFQ010000096.1 GCA_023247875.1 Candidatus Omnitrophota bacterium
TATAACGCCCTCGGTGTTCCTATTGCCGCTGGCCTGCTTTATCCTGTTTTTGGATTGCTTTTAAACCCGATGATCTCCGGAGCGGCGATGAGCTTCAGTTCGGTTTCCGTTATCGGCAATGCATTAAGGTTACGTAATTTAAGGCTTTGACAGGAAAAAGGACCTTAAGATGAATGAATTTGTCAGCTGGTGGAAGCATCTCCCTGAACATCTCAGCCCTGTTTTCTTTAAAATAGGGGTGATCGAGGTGCATTATTACGGCCTTATGTACCTGCTTGCTTTTCTCACCGTATATGCGCTTGTTTTGTTCAGGCTAAAAACAGAAAATACCGGATTCAGGAAGGATGTAATAGAAAATTATTTCTTCTGGCTGGTTTTCGCGGTGATCATCGGCGGAAGGCTGGGGTATGTCCTATTTTATAATTTGCCATATTACTTAAAACATCCTTGGGAGACGATCCTGCCGTTTGATATCGGTAACGGATTCCAATATACGGGGCTTTATGGGATGAGTTACCACGGCGCGCTCATAGCGATAATTATCGCGACAGTGGTTTTTTGCCGCAGGCATAAGCTTGATTTCTGGCTGCTCTCTGATTTATTATCCCCGGTTGTGCCTTTAGGGTATACCTTCGGCAGGATAGGAAATTTTATTAACGGTGAGCTTTACGGGCGCGTCACTTCAGTGACATGGGGGATGTATTTTCCTTTGGATCCAACCGGACAATTGCGGCATCCCTCACAGCTTTACGAAGCGTTATTCGAGGGGGTACTTCTTTTTATTATCCTTTGGAGTTTGCGTAAAAAAATAAGGATTTCCGGCTGCCTTTTTTCTTTATACCTTATCGGCTACGGGGCAATAAGATTTTTGCTTGAGTTTTTCCGTCAGCCGGACAGACAGTTAGGATTCATATTCGGGCCATTTACCATGGGACAGATCCTGTGTTTGGCCATGATCTTATCAGGGTTAGCGATCCTTCTGGCAAGGCTCTCAATTTCCTCCCGGCATTAATTAACCAAAGATTTTACTTGCAAAATTCCCCAAAATATCCTATAATTTAATTATGAATGTAAATTCATTAATTGAAGATAAATTCATTACGGAGAATCCCGAGCTATCCTTGAGCCGCAGGGAGAGGGATAGGTTATTGCGCCGCAGGGATATCTTGAGGGCGGCGGAGCATGTGTTTGCCTTGAAGGGTTATTATGAAGCAACCATGCAGGATATCGCTAAGGAGGCACAATATGCCACCGGCACCGTCTATTTGTATTTTAAGGATAAAGAAGCGCTTTATTTCTCGCTGGTTGAGCATAAATACAGGGACCTTCTGGCCATTTTAAGGGAGCGGACTTCAAGAGCCCAGGGGGCTAAGCAGAAGCTTGAAATATTTGTTCAAGAGAAGCTGTCATTCTTTGAGCGGAACCAGGATTTTTTCCGCATATTTGTTTCGGAAGGGAATAAAAGCCAGTCAATAAAGGTAGGCAGGTTTCATAAGCTCTCCGTGATCAAACAGCACCGGGAGTTTGTTGCTGAACTAGTTAAGCTCGGACAGGAGGAGCGCCTGATCAGGAGTGATTTCAGCCCTAAACAAATAGCGGATATCCTTATTCCCATTTTTATGTCGGTAGTTTTTAACTGGCTCAAAGAGGAATCTAAAGGCGCCAGGAACTTAAGCCGGATGTCCGGTTTTATCCTGGAGATGTTCTTGAACGGGGCGGGAAAGAATAAATGAGATTAAAATTCATCTTGCTCGTATCGGTTATTTTTTTAGCCGGATCTTTCAATAATATCTGCGCGGCCGAAGAAATCCTTACTTGGCAGGAGTGCATCGGGGAGGCAGCCAAAAATCATCCGGATCTGATCGCAGCAGTTGAGGAAATAAAACAATCTCAAGCCGGCAAGAGCATTGCCGCCAGTACTCTTTTCCCTCAAGTCAACGCTAACGCGAACGCATCAAGAACCAGGAGTGCTGCCGATAGCGCGCCCGGGGTCACCACCGACAGCTATACCTATGGAGTAAGCGCGACTCAATTGATATTTGACGGGACCAAGACAATCCAGGATGTAAAGGCCGCTTCAGAGAACATTAAGGCTTCGCAGCAGAACTTCAGGTTCACATCTACCCAGGTCAGGCTGAATTTACGCACCGCGTTTATCAGCCTGCTCCAGGCCCAGGAATTAATCAGGGTTACGGAGGATATTATTAAGATCCGTAGGTCTAACCTGGAGCTGATAACCTTGCGTTATGAATCAGGCCTTGAGCATCGCGGGGCATTGTTGACCGCGGAAGCAAATTTAGCCCAGGCCGATTTTCAGCTCAGCCAGGCAAAAAGAGATATCAGGCTTGCTCAAAGGCAGTTAACTAAAGAGATGGGGAGAAAGGAATTTACTCCAATGATGGTAAAGGGTGATTTCAAGGTTACGGATCCGGCAAAGGATGAACCGGACCTGGAATCTTTAGTCAAGAATAACCCATCGCTGCAGCAGCTTATCGCCCAGAAAAATTCCGCGGAGTTCAGCTTAAGGTCCGCTTATGCCAATTTTTCCCCCACGCTAACCGGCGCCGCAGGCGCCAATAAAGCAGGTACCCACTGGACGCCACGGGGGGATAACTGGAACATGGGCCTTGCTTTATCAATGCCAATATTTGAAGGAGGATTAAGGCTGGCGCAGGTATCCCAGGCCCAGGGCCTGTTGAATCAACTTAAGGAGAATGAAAGAAGCACCAGGGACGGTTTGATCGTCAGCCTGGCCAGGACCTGGGCGGCTTTACAGGATGCGATTGAAACAGTGGGCGTCGAATACAAAAACCTTATTGCTACCGAGGAGCGTTCAAAAATTGCCGAAGCAGAATACGCGACAGGTTTTATTACCTACGATAACTGGACGATCATTGAGGATAATCTGGTGCAGGCCAAAACTGCCTATTTAAACGCCCAGGCTAATGCTTTGCTGGCTGAGGCGAATTGGATCCAGGCGAAAGGAGAGACTTTGGAATATGCGCAAAATTAAATCAAAAATAATCTTCGGGGTATTGGTTTTATTGGCTGTTTCCGTGTTTGTCATGATCAAGGCTAAAGGTAAGGGCCAAAGCAATGAAATCGTTAGGGAGATCACTCCGGCCATAGGGGTGATCCAGGCCTATATTTCCACGACGGGCACAGTCCTGCCTAAGAACCGCCTTGAGGTCAAGCCGCCGGTAAATGGCCGTATTGAAAGTATTCTCGTGCAGGAGGGCCAGAAGGTTAAGCTTGGAGAGCCCTTAGCCTGGATGAGCTCTACCGAAAGGGCCGCACTTCTCGATGCTGCGCAGGGACAGGGGGAAGAGGTATTAAAATATTGGAAAGGGGTTTATAAGGCTATCGCGTTGTTGGCGCCGATCAACGGAGAGGTCATCGTGGCTACTACTCAACCGGGGCAAACCGTTACAACGGCTGAGGCGGTGATCGTTCTATCTGATCATCTCATTGCCCGCGCCCAGGTAGATGAGACTGATATCGGAAAAGTAAAGCTAGGCCAGAAAGCGGTAATCATTATCGACGCCTATCCGGACGATAAGATTAATGCGGCTGTCGAGCATGTATATTACGAATCCAAGACCGTTAACAACGTAACTATTTATGAGGTTGATCTGGTTCCGGAGAAGGTCCCGCCATTCTTCCGCTCCGGCATGAACGCAACGATAGATTTTGTCGAGCAGAGCAGGGAAAATGCCCTGCTTCTTCCGGTTGAGGCGGTGCATAAAGATAAGGAGGGGGATTTCGTTCTGTTAAAAAAGGACGGCCAGGACCAAGAAACGCGGCAGCCCGTGGAGCTTGGCATCACCGACGATAAGAACGTGGAGATACTCTCGGGAATAAATGCAAAGGATGTGGTAGTAGTAAAGGATAAGAAATTTGTCCTTCCTGCCAGTGATGTGGGAAATAGCCCTTTTACGCCGTTCGGCCAGAGAAGAAACAGCGGCAGCAAAAAATAGGTTTAAGATAAATGATCGAGATAAAGAATATATCCAAAACATACCAGATGGGCAAGGTCCAGGTAAAGGCCCTATCCGACGTCTCCCTGAAGATCGACAGCGGGGAATTCGTGGCGATTATGGGCGCATCCGGGTCCGGCAAGTCTACGCTAATGCATATCCTGGGTTTACTTGACAGGCCGGACTCAGGCTCTTATTATCTGGGCGGTAAAGAGATTACCAGGCTTTCCGACGAAGAGTTGGCTACCCTAAGAAACAGGATTATTGGTTTTGTTTTCCAGCAGTTCCATCTATTGCCCCGGATGACTGCTCTGGAAAATGCTGAATTGCCTTTAATTTATGCCGGTAAAAGACATTTAAAGGAGAGGGCAAAACAAGAGATTGCCGAAGTAGGTTTAGAAGACAGAATGCTGCATCGGCCCAACGAGATGTCCGGGGGCCAACAGCAGAGGGTGGCGATTGCCCGTTCACTGGTTAACGAGCCCTTGATCATATTTGCCGATGAACCTACGGGTAACCTTGATTCAAAAAGTAAAGTAGAAATAATTAATATATTACAAAAGCTTAACCAAAAAGGCAAAACTATTGTTATCGTAACTCATGAACAAGAGGTGGCGGCAAGTTGCCGCCGGATTATCCAGATGCGCGACGGAGTGATTATTTCTGATAAGCGCATGCAGGAAGAAAGAAAAATAACCGAAGTAATTTCCATCGAAGACAGCCTGGTAAATAGTATCCTCTCAAAGCCGCATAAGGCCTCCGGAGAAACTAAATTTTTAGATTATTTGCGTCAAGCGGTATCAGCGATGCTCTCGCATAAAATGCGTTCAGTCCTGTCCATCCTGGGAATATTAATCGGAGTTACTGCGGTTATTGCGATGTTGGCGTTGGGCCAGGGGGCTAAAGAGGCGATTGAAAAACAATTAGCATCCCTGGGCTCCAATCTTTTAGTGGTCAGGCCGGGTTCTTCAAAGCTGCACGGAGTGGCAATGGAAGCAGGTACAGTGACGCGTTTTACGCTTGCGGATGTTGCCGCTATTGCCAGGCTTTCTGGCGTGGTAAAGAGCGTCAGCCCTTCGGTGAGCGGAAGAGGCCAGATGGTCTATGGAAATAATAATTGGAATACGCAAGTTGAAGGCGTGGGGATTGATTATCCTTCAATTCGCGCGGCATATCCGGCAGTAGGGAGATTTTTTACCGAAAGTGAAATCAAGATGCGGGAGAAAGTTGTGTTGCTGGGCACAACAGTAGTTAAAGAATTATTTAAAGAGGAAAATCCTATCGGCCAAACGATCAAAATAAACCTTCTTAATTTTAAGGTAATCGGTATTTTGCCGGCTAAGGGGGCCAATGCCTTTCATGATCAGGATGATACAGCGGTTATCCCGATTACTACGGCGATGTTCCGCGTTTTTGGAAAAGAATACGTTGATACTATTTACGCGGAGGCAAAAAGCCCGGATTCCATTGACGCGGCGCAAGAGGCCTTATCTGAATTGATCATCAGGCAACACCGGCTTAGCCCTAAAGATGCAGAGGATTCATTTCAAATCCGGAATATGGCGGATATTAAGAAAACCCTGGAAACTACGACCAACACCATGTCTTTGTTATTGGGGGCGATTGCAGGTATATCGCTTTTAGTCGGTGGTATCGGTATTATGAATATCATGCTTGTTTCGGTAACTGAACGTACACGCGAGATCGGCCTGCGCAAGGCAATTGGCGCAACCAATAAGGATATTATGGTGCAGTTTCTCATTGAAGCGATGCTGATGTCTTTTCTTGGCGGGATTTTTGGCGTACTTTTAGGCTGGGGCATCGCAACCTTAATTACTGTTTTTGCCGGCTGG
>JAHFFQ010000097.1:0-4505 GCA_023247875.1 Candidatus Omnitrophota bacterium
ACCAAGAATAACCCTGTGTTACTGGGAGAGGCCGGCGTCGGCAAGACCGCGATAGTGGAAGGATTGGCCCAATTGATCGTTGCCGGGAACGTCCCCGAAATTCTAAGGGGTAAGCGCATCGTAGTTTTGGACCTGGCCCTTATGGTTGCCGGGACCAAATACCGCGGCCAGTTCGAGGAGAGGATCAAAGCGATTATGGAGGAGATAAAACGTTCGCAGGATGTTATTATTTTTATAGATGAGCTGCACACGTTGGTGGGGGCTGGGGCGGCAGAGGGGGCGATAGATGCCTCCAATATTATGAAGCCGGCGCTTTCCCGCGGAGAGATGCAGTGTATAGGTGCCACTACCATGGATGAATACCGCAAGTATATTGAAAAGGATGCTGCTCTTGAGCGCAGGTTCCAGACGATCATGGTCGACCCGCCGACAGTGGAGCAGACCATCGAAATATTAAAGGGCCTGCGCGAAAGGTACGAGACGCACCACAAGGTTGTCTTTAAGGATGAATCCCTTGAGGCAGCGGCAAAATTATCCGACCGCTATATCTCCGGAAGGTTTATGCCGGATAAGGCCATTGACCTGATCGATGAGGCCGGTTCCCGGGCGCGGCTGAACGTCCTTATCGTGCCCCCCGACATCAAAACATTAGAGGCCAATGTGGAATCCCTGCGCAAGGAAAAGGAATCCTACATCAAGAGCCAGGATTTTGAAAAGGCCGCCTCTTTGCGTGATCAGGAGAGGGGCGCCCGCCAGGAGCTGGAGAAGTTGAATAAGGAGTGGAGCCAGGCAAAGGATAAGATGCGTCCGGAGTTGGGCGAGGAGGATATCGCCAAGATAGTGGCCCAGTGGACCGGGATCCCGATTTTCCGGCTGGAGGAGAAGGAAAGCGAAAAACTGCTTAAGATAGAAGAGGAGTTGCATAAGCGGGTGGTCGGCCAGAATGAGGCTATTGACGCTATCGCCCATGCCGTGCGCAGGTCGCGCGCCGGGATCAAGGATCCCAAACGGCCGATAGGCTCTTTTATATTCTTGGGCCCGACGGGTGTAGGAAAGACCCTGTTGGCCCGCGCCCTGGCGGAATTTATGTTCGGGGATGAAGATGCGCTCCTGCAATTTGATATGTCGGAGTATATGGAGAAGTTCAATGTTTCCCGCCTCATCGGCGCTCCCCCGGGATATGTGGGTTATGAAGAGGGAGGCCAGCTGACTGAAAGGGTGCGCCGTAGGCCCTATGCGGTCATACTCCTGGATGAGATTGAAAAAGCGCATCCGGATGTTTTTAATTTGCTGCTGCAGGTCTTTGAGGACGGCCGGCTTACCGACTCACTGGGCCGCAAGGTGGATTTCAGGAACACGATAATTATTATGACCTCCAATGTCGGGGCAGAGCTTATCCGTAAGACCGGCTCCCTCGGCTTCAAAGCGCAGAAGGATGAGCTTACTTATCAGGATATGAAGGACAAGCTGCTTGAAGCGGTAAAGCATTCTTTCAAACCGGAGTTTTTAAACCGCATCGACGATATAATTGTCTTCAGACAGTTAGTTAAAGATGACCTGATGAGGATTATCGATATTGAAGTCGGCTATGTAATCAACCGGCTTAAGGAGCAGGGGATATCTATGGAGGTTAACAGGGAGGCCAAGGAATTCCTGGTTGAAAAGGGATTTGATCCGGTGTTCGGAGCCCGTCCCCTGAAGAGGACTATTCAAAGGTACCTGGAGGATCCCTTGGCGCAGGAAATTATCTCCAAGAAATATAAGGAGGGTTCGGTGATCAAGGTAAGCCGCAAGAATGAGGAGCTTGTCTTTGAATGATATTCACTGATTTTTTCATCACCATAGGCCACAGGATCATTTCCTGCATGAGTTTTTTCGGTGGCCTTTCCAACCTTGCAGGGCAAACCATATATTTGACTTTCAAGCCGCCGTATAAATGGCAGCGTATATTTGAGCAGGCCAAAAAGGCAGGCAATGAAAGCTTTCCCATCGTCGCCTTGGTAGCCCTATTTATCGGTTTTATCTTTGCCCTGCAGACGGCCTATTTTATGCAGCGCATCGGCTCGGAGATCTATATCGCCAGCCTAGTGGCTCTGACCGTCGTGCGCGAGCTGGGCCCGGTGATCACTGCGCTTATCGTCGCAGGACGCGTCGGGGCCTCTAACACCGCCGAGCTTGGCTCCATGCAGGTCACCGAACAGATCGATGCCCTGGAGACCCTGGCTACCAACCCCGTGAAATATCTGGTTGTCCCGCGTTTTGTGGCTTTAAGCGTCATGCTCCCTGTTTTGACCCTCTATGCCAATATAATCGGTATCCTGGGCAGCTACATTATCTGTGTGTTCAAACTGGGGATCACCAGCAGCATGTATATGAACGTGACCTTCGATGCCCTGCTTTACAAGGACCTTTTTACGGGCTTGTTCAAGGCCTGGATCTTCGGGATGGTCATCGCCCTGATAAGCTGTTATGAGGGGTTTAATGTGGAGGGCGGGGCAGAGGGGGTGGGTAAGGCGACGACCCGTTCGGTAGTTTTTACTTTTATCATGATCATCGCGGCTGACTGCTTCTTCACCGCGCTGTTTTATTTTATATTTCCTTAAAAAATGATCGAGATCAGGGGGTTAAGCAAACACTTTAATAATCATCAGGTCTTGAACGAATTAAGCCTGGATATACAGAAGGGCCAGACCTGCGTGATCATCGGAAGGAGCGGCTGCGGTAAATCCGTGCTGCTTAAGCATATTGTGGGGCTCCTGAAGCCTGAAGAAGGGAGCGTTTTGGTTGAAGGCAAAGAGGTGGCTAAATTAAACCCATTGGAATTGGATGAGCTGCGTTTTAAGATCAGCATGGTCTTTCAGGGCGGGGCGCTCTTTGATTCCATGAATGTCGCCGATAACGTGGGCTTCAGCCTTATCGAGCATACGCATATTACGCCAAAAGAACTTTCCGAACGCGTGGAGGAATCCCTGCATTTGGTGGGTTTAGGCGGCATCGGCAACCTTATGCCTGTTGAGTTAAGCGGCGGGATGAAGAAGCGCGTGGCTTTGGCGCGGGCCATCTGTATCCGCCCGGAGATCATCCTCTATGACGAGCCGACTACCGGGGTTGATCCTATAACCGCAGACAGTATCAATGAGCTTATCCGTTCTCTGCATGATAAATTAAAGGTCACTGCGGTTGTGGTCACTCATGACATGAAGAGCGCATACCACGTTGCCGATAAGATCGCGATGATGTACCAGGGGAAGATAATTATGGAGGGGACAGCCGAAGAGATCCAGGCTGCCAAAGATCCTGTAGTGCACCAGTTTATCAACGGCCTTTCCAAAGGCCCGATAACCGAGTCAATTGGCTATTCCAGATAAGCGGAGGATGAGATGATATTTGGTAAGACAAAATTGGAATTAAAGGTGGGCATCTTTGTTTTTGTAGGCCTGATCATTCTGGCTATCTTTATATTATCCATCGGCGGTTTTAAGACCTGGAGTTCGGGTTACCGCATCAATATCAATTTTAATTTCGTCAACGGCGTAAAGGTGGGAGCACCCGTGCGTTTTTCCGGGGTGGATGTGGGGGAGGTAAAGAGGGTCAGCCTGAGTTTTGTCCCCGAGGAAAGCCGCTCCAATGTGCGCCTGGGGATCTGGCTCAGGAACAACATTAAAATACCTGTTGATTCCTCTGTCTGGGTGAATACCCTGGGTTTACTGGGCGAAAAATACGTGGAGATAATGCCGGGGAATAATTACGCCAGTTGCCTTAAGGCGAATGAGTCATTGACGGGCAAGGATCCCTTGCCTATGCACCAGATATTTAACCGGGCGGAGAACATATTGCATAATCTGGATGAGGGTATTGCCAGGATAGTGAATAAAGAGGGTTCATTGGGCAAGCTTATTTATGACGATGATATCTATAATCAGCTGGATGCATTGGTTACGGATATCCGCAACCATCCCTGGAAATTATTTTACAAGACCAGGGAAAAGAAATAATCATGAAGACCAAAACAGTGTTCAGTTGCTCTAGCTGCGGGTATCAATCGCCAAAATGGTTAGGCAGGTGCCCGGATTGCAATAGCTGGAACTCTTTTACCGAGGAGGATTATACCGCTCCATCCTCAAGCACAAAGGAGAGAGTTTCCCTGTATAAAGATGGCCCGGTGCTTTTAAAGGATGTGATGGCCAGGGATGAGGACAGGCTAAAGACCAATATACCCGAGTTGGACCGGGTCTTAGGCGGCGGGATCGTCAAGGGTTCGGTGATCCTCATCGGTGGGGATCCCGGAGTGGGAAAATCCACTATTTCTTTGCAGGTCTCCAACCACCTTACCGCCCAGGGTATAGCAGTGCTTTACGTAAGCGGGGAGGAGTCGGTTGCCCAAACCAAGCTGCGCGCAAAACGTTTAGGTGAATCCGGGTCGGATAAGCTTTATATCGTCAACCAGACAGACCTGTCTTTGATCGTTGAATATATCAAGAAGCTGAAACCCCAGGCAGTGATCA
>JAHFFQ010000097.1:4605-5812 GCA_023247875.1 Candidatus Omnitrophota bacterium
ACCAAGCTGCGCGCAAAACGTTTAGGTGAATCCGGGTCGGATAAGCTTTATATCGTCAACCAGACAGACCTGTCTTTGATCGTTGAATATATCAAGAAGCTGAAACCCCAGGCAGTGATCATTGATTCTATCCAGGTTATCTTTGACCCCGGCATCAGCTCTTCACCGGGCAGCGTCAGCCAGGTAAGGGAATGCGCCGGTGTTCTCACTCAACTGGCCAAGACTACGGACACCTCTATTTTTATTATCGGCCACGTTACCAAGGAAGGCGCTTTGGCAGGCCCCCGGGTTTTAGAGCATATTGTCGACACCGTGCTTTATTTTGAAGGTGACCGTTTCGCGATCTACAGGATATTAAGAGCGGTAAAGAACAGGTTTGGTTCCACCAATGAGATCGGCGTATTTGAAATGGGGGCGCATGGTTTATCGGAGGTAAAGAACCCTTCGGAGATATTCCTTTCCGAGCGGCCGAATAACGTATCCGGAACGATCGTAACCTCCGTGTTGGAGGGCACGCGCCCGCTATTAGTTGAGATACAGTCTTTGGTTTCAAGAAGCAGTTTTGGTTATGCCAGGAGGCGCGCGCAGGGTTTTGATTTTAACCGGCTCTCCCTGCTGGTGGCGGTCCTGGAGAAGCGGATGGGCCTGGCCCTCGAAGCAGAAGATATATTCGTCAATGTCGCCGGCGGCATTAAGATCGAGGACCCGGCAGCGGACCTGGCGGTCTGCGCGGTGATCGCCTCAAGTTTCCGGGAGCAGGTGGTTATGCCGCAGGCCGTGGTTTTAGGGGAGGTTGGGCTTTCAGGTGAGATCAGAAGTATTTCCCAGGTACTTACGCGCATAAATGAAGCGCAGAAGCTTGGGTTTAAGCACTGCATATTGCCTAAGAACAGCTGCAGGAATTTAAAAACGGCAAACTCCGGGATAGAGATTATCGGAGTCTCCACCTTGAAAGAAGCTTTGGATATAATCTTAGGCTTATCGGTTAAGAAATAGCGGAGGCAAAAAATGAATTTATTATTAGTGAGGATTGTATTTATTTTTGGCAGCATGTTCATCGGTTATCAGGCGTTGGCAGCAAGCGGCTCCGGATTAACAGGCATGATGGTCGGGTTTTTCGCCGCCTTGATTTTGATCATTTTAGAGGCAGGCCTGCGCAAAGTTTCGGTAAGCGGTTTATCCAGCGCGGTATTCGGTTTGATCTTAG
>JAHFFQ010000098.1 GCA_023247875.1 Candidatus Omnitrophota bacterium
CCAATATGCTCCCCGCGAATGTACCGGCGGACTTAGAATCACTGCAGCTTGGAGATACGGATACTCAGGCAAGGTCGGCTGAGTCGCCGGTAAAGGCAGCCGCGGACGGTTCGGCGGTGGAATCTATCGTTACATCGGCATTTAAAGAGATGGGCAGGATAGGGAACAGCCTACTTTCCAGGTTACACGAACTTAGCGAAAAAAGATTGGATGATTTTGTTGATACAAAGAAAACTTCAACATTAAACCTCTTTACCTTGAGGAATCAACTAATGAGGGAGTTGGGATTAAGGGAAATACCTAATGGCCCAGAGTCTATAGAGAAGATAACGGGAAATTATGAAATTACGGATATTCAAACCATTTCCCGGGAATTAGGCGGCCTTATTCAACGGCTGCAAATAAAAGTAAGAGAATTAGCGCCAAAGTCGAGTGAGAAACAAGATAAAATCAGCCATTGGAAAGGGCTAAGACCGGAAAGCCATGCAGCTTTTGGTAAGGCCATAGAACAACTTTCAAATTTAAAGGAAAAATTAGATAGAGATTTATACCACTTGAGTGAACGAGCAGGCGCTAGCTCGGCGGTGGAATCCGTCGTTACATCGGCATTTAGCGAAATGGGCAGGATAGGGAACAGCCTGTTTTCCCGCTTACACGGCCTTAGCGAAAGAAGATTCGATGATTTTGTTGACGCAAAGAAAACTTCAACATTAAACATCTTTACCTTAAGGAACCAACTGATGAGGAAGTTAGGACTGAGAGAGGCGCCTAATGGGGTAAATGGCATAGAGAAAGTTACGGGAAATTATGAAATTACGGATATTCAAACCATTTCCCGGGAATTAGGCGGCCTTATTCAACGGCTGAAAACCCGCGCAGAAGAATTAAAGCCGAAAAAGATCGAAGGGAAGGGTGAAATTAAACATTGGAAAGGGCTAAGACCGGAAAGCCACAAAACTCTTCTTGATGCCATAACAAAATTTGAGCGCTTAAAAATAAAATTAGACAGCTATTTGGTTAATAATAAACTCCAAAATACCGATTATAATATAGATGAATTAATGAATCAATTGTATGGCTTATCTATTGCTGAAGCCAAGGCAATGGCGGACAAAGAACAGAATGCGGAACGCAAAGAAGCGTTAGGTAACTTGATCAATGCTTTATTCGCGACTTCGGAAAAGGGTTCGCCGAACCGCGCAGGTTGGGGTATGCCTAAATTGCTGTGGCTTCTGGATTCCCCAGAAGGTAAAGAAGCGGTCCGGGAAATTTTACAGGATGCGCAAAATATACGTAAGTCATACAAATATGTAATTTTTTCAGGTATGGGCGGCTCAGGTCTTTCTGTCCAGGTAGTGAAGACCACTTTTGGAGAAGAGAAAATCCGCATTTATAGTCTGGGCACTACTGCTCCGGGAAGCCTTAATGCGATACTGGAAGAAATAGCTGCAAATGAAGGCGGCTCATTAAAAGACGCGCTTAAGCAGACTTTATTCATCCCGGTAAGCAAATCCGGCACTACCGCGGAAACCATATCGCACCTGAATTTCTTCCGCGATACATTTGAAAGATTTGGTATCGATTCAGAGAAACACATCTGGGTTATTACTGATAAAGGTTCGAAAATGGATACCGGCGTGTATAAGCAGCGAGAGATACAGCCTGAAGACCGCCTGCAGGAAAGAAAGGATAGGGGCGTTACAGGAGACATAGGCGGAAGGTTTACTGCGCCTACAACTATGGTATTTTTGCTTCCGCTGGCGTTAGTCGCTCCTGAAAGGCTGGGGTTAATATTGAAAATAGCAAAAGAAATGAATGAGAAAGGAACGGGAGAGGAATTCCTGAAGCTGGCGGTATTCTTATATTATTACGCCGATGAGCTTAAAAAAGATAAGCTTACTATATTCGTGCCGGATGAGCTGAAAGAAATCCGCACCTGGTTTCATCAATTGCTGGAAGAATCGCTGGGTAAGGATAACAAAGGAGTTTTTCTCTTTTTCGGCGAAAACATAACTTTAGATACCGTAAAAGAGGGATTAAAGCCGGCTGAAACAAATGACCGCGTTTTTCTGCGTATAAATGGCATGAATAAAAAGGTTCAGGAGGGACTTTGGGATTACCTCAAAAAGAATAACTATCCTGTTTTTGATATAAATCTCGGCGATTCTATGTTGAAACTGAAAGGCCGCGTAGGGAATGTTGAGCAAGCCGAAGATAAGGATTTTATGGGCGGGTTAATGCTTGGCTTACAGAGAACTGTCGCCTCTATCGCTTTTCTATGGAAAATTTGCGCTGTTGACCAAAATGCAGTGCAGGGTTATAAGTGGGAGACTTCACTAATTGAAAAAGAGGTAATAGATTCAGGAACAAAAGATGTGCGTTTGCCTGAAGGATGGAAGGGTATAAAATTTGGCCCTTTAACTCTATATCTGGAGCCGCTTTTCCAAACCGGGATAATCTCGGAAGCTGATCTATCCAGATCAGGAGTAGATATGAACAATGCGCCGCAGGCATACGCGGCTGTTATAAAATTGCTTATTGATAAGGGCGCTTTTGAGGCTGCTGACTTAAGGCCGTACAGCCAGATGGACATTCCCTTACGGAATATCCTGGAGAAGGCACGGGAGAATATCTTTACGCAGCGCCAAATACCGGCCACTGTAACACTTGGGCCGAATGATAACCATTCTGTCCAGCAGGCCCGGCAGGATGGCAGAGACATATTCCTTAGCACATACCTTTCATTTAAGAAAGCAGCAGAGCTTTCACCGGTTCCTTATGAGAATTGGCCGATTCAGACGCAGGCCCTAGGCACGGTCAATGCTTTAAGTAACTCCGGCCGCAAGGTTATGTTTATAGTAGGAAACGAAACCGAAGCCGACTCGCAGAAAGCAATAGACGAATTTTTCAAGCAGGCAGGAAAGTATTTGAATGGATACGCTTCGTCTTCGGCTGGAGAGAAGGTTCCGGATTACGCTATGGATGAGGAGGCAACCATTATACCTTCGGTATCCAGTTCTATCCAAGACTACAAAGAATTTATTGTTAAAAAGCCTATAAAATTCGGCACATCCGGCTGGCGTTTTACCGAAACAGATTACGTAAAAGACGGCAAGTTTATGAATGAGTGGTTTTTGAACGACCTCTATGCAACCGTATCTGCGGGAGCCGAACAAATACGTCTTCAGGAAGAAAATAACCGGGGCAGAAAAGGTGTGATTTTAGGTTGCGATACCAGGGCAACCGGACCCTATAGCAATTTGGAGCTGGTTGAATTAGCCGCCCAGAAGCTCGCCTCAATGGGAATAAAGGTATATAAAATAGACCATTATTGCCCCCTGCCGGTTGTTTCTAATCTTATCCGGCAAATCGGTGCCGCCGGGTCAATGTATTTTACGGCTTCGCATAACCCCGGCCGCGGCTATATGATTACAAACGACCAGGGGGAAGCATTGGAAGCAAATAATAACGGCCTTAAATTTAATCCCGCGCATTCCGGGCCGGCAGAAGAAGCGATTACCGAGCCTTTACAGAAAAAAATAGGGGAACTGCGGAAATCAAAACAGTACAACCTCTATGATAAAAATCGCCATGCTCTGAATGTTGAAACCCTGACAATAGGAAAGATGGCCTCTCTTTATATTAGGGCATTGAAAGAAATAATTGATTTTGAAGCTATACGCAGCGCTTTTGACAGGGGCTCGCTTGATTATATAGTTATCGACCCCAAGCACGGCTCGGCTACCGAATATTTCCACCTCATTATGGCTGAAATCGGGCTAAAAGACGGCGTTCATTATGAAATCATTAATTCGGAGCCTGACCCAAGCTTTAAGCAATGGGATCCGGAGCAAGGATATATCATTGACCGTCCTGAGCCGATCGCAAAACATTCCAGCCATATGCTTTACCGGATGAATGAGTTGCGGCGTGAGGGGAAAAAGGTTATCGGTATTTCTTGTGACCCGGATGCTGACAGGGTGGGAGTTGTTTCTGGCTCAGGTAAAGAAAAAGAAGCCGGTTTTATTGACCCTAATAACAATCTTGCCATTGAGGCGCAGTATTTGCTGCAGCAGGAATTCGGCAAATGGCTAAAAGGCAAGAAGATGTTCGATATAGCTAACCAGCTTGACAATTTTATCAATCACGGTTCATTTTACAAAGAGCATGCCGGGCTGATTAAGCAATTTGTTAAAGAGGAAAAAATTGCCATAGCCAAAACCATCCCTACTTCGCATATTTTGTACGAAATTGCAGCACTTTGGCAGTGCCCTATATACGATACTAAGGTAGGTTTTAAATATGCAAACCCTTATCTTTCGCCTGATACCGATACCCCTGTGCTTATATTTGGAGAAGAATCGCAAGGACTCAATATCAAAAGCCGGGTGAATAATCCGCTATATGTGGTGCTTGAGAAAGATGCATTCGTAGCCGGTTTAAAAATGGCAGAGATTATTTCTGTTTCTGAATTCTCGCCTAAAGAGCTTGAGGATAAACTCCAGGATGTAACCGGTTATTTTGCCTATAATAGAGGTGGCGTAGATTTGCGTGAGTTGACTTCACTGGATAAAATAGACTGGTTAAAAGGAGAGCTAAAAAAATATCTTGAAGCATTCAAGGCGCGATATGAGGGCGGCGAGATTACAGAGCTTTTAGGAAAAAAGATTAAAAAGGCAGTCTTTGACGATGGTTACAAGATAATTTTTGAAGATAGTTCGTGGTTCTGTATAAGATTTTCCGGCACCGAGCCTGTGGTAAGACTTTACACGGAGGCCGCTGCAAAAACATGGAAGGAGGCTGAAGAAATCCGCAAAACCGTGCATGCTATCGGTGAGCAACTCCTTAAATCCGGTCAGCCGCAACAGCAGGCAGCCCTGCGGGAGATAGTTGATTATCTAGTTTATTCTATCACGGTGGGAGACCGCACTGGTTTACCGGCGAGGGCAGACGACCCAGCCCCGGCCGCAATCAGAATGGCGGATTTGGAAAGCATGCTTAAAAACTTGCCGGAAGATATCGCCCCGCCTGATGACACGACGAGAGATTGGTCAACCCCTAAAGTGGATATATTGCGGAAAATGGACGCGCCTGCCATTAGGCGCCTTATAAGTTTCAACAAACAGTTAATTATTGATCAGGTAACGGCAGAAGTGGATAAAGTGACGGCCGGTTCGACGGTTACCCTTGAATCATTCTACGAAGAACATGCTTCTCAAATTCAAGATACAAAGAGAATTCCGGAAATAACCGAGGGTGACCGGAAACGGCTTCCTCAAGAATTACAGGAGGCCTTGATTAATTTCTGGTTTCACTCACTGTTGATTACTCCGAATAAAATGAAGATAAACTTTACCGTAGAAAGTAAAGAGGCCGAAGAAAGAGAAGACTTCTTAAATGCGGCATTGTTCAAGCTGTACCTGGCCGGAGAAGAGATGTTACGGGTTTACGTAGAAAAGAAAGGCGAGGCAGGAAAAAAAGAGGTCGGGGTAGTGAAGAAGCTCTTATTGGATGCGGCCAACCAGTTTTTAAAAATACCTGATTACGATAAAAAGAACGCTCATGAGTTGTTGATTTTACATCAATATGCACAGGAAGTCACGCAGCTTTTTATGGAAAAGTATAAGGAATATTACGGCAGTTCTCCGGTGGATCAGACACAGGCCGATTCGGCAGACTCACCAACAATTCCCGAACAGGGAGAGGTAGGGGGAATTGACTTCAAGCACAAGGCAATGGCCTCAGCTACCCGTTATGAAGCAATGGGCAGCTTTAGCGGGCTTGATTT
>JAHFFQ010000099.1 GCA_023247875.1 Candidatus Omnitrophota bacterium
ATAAAATAATATGGATGTGATCGGGGTCATCCCGGCGAGGTACTCATCAACCAGATTCGCAGGCAAACTCCTGGCGGATATTATGGGCAAGCCCATGCTGCAGCATGTTTGGGAACGTGCTAAACTTTCCCGCGTGCTCGACGACCTGATCATTGCCTGTGATGATGAAATAATCCGCAAGGCCGCCGTCGAATTCGGGGCCAAGGCCGTAATGACCTCCAGAGAACATACCTGCGGCACCGACAGGATCAGCGAGGTGGTCAATCCTCTGGATGTGAAGATCATCGTCAATATCCAGGGTGATGAGCCGCTTATCCATCCGATGATGATCGACAGCGTGGCCCGGGTACTTTTAGAGAACCGCTCGCTGAATATGGCAACGGTGATGAAGAGGATCACGGATACAGCCCAGGTTAGCGACCCGAATGTGGTTAAAGTGGTGGTGGATAAGGATAATTTCGCGCTGTATTTTTCGCGCGCGCCTATTCCTTTTTTGGCGGCGGGCTCCCGGATCGAGGAGATTACCTATTATAAGCATATCGGCCTTTACGCCTATACCAAGGATTTTCTTTTTACCTATAAGAACCTTCCGGTTTCTAATCTTGAGAAAGCGGAGAAGCTGGAGCAGCTGCGCGTGCTGGCCGAAGGCTTCAGGATCAAGGTGATCGAGACAAAATTTGATACAGTGGGCGTGGATACGCCGGAGGATTTAGAGAGGGCAAAAGGCCAGATACAAAAGAGAATAAACTAATGCGCCAGGTTAATGTAAAAAATATAAAGTTAGGGGACAAACAGGATTTTGTGCTTATTGCCGGGCCTTGCGTAATTGAATCGGAGGGCGCCTGCCTTGAGGCAGCCGGAAAGATCAAGCGTATCGCAGAGGCTCAAGGCGTACCGTTTATTTTTAAATCCAGTTTTGATAAAGCTAACCGGCTCTCTATCGATTCTTACCGCGGCCCGGGATTAAAAAAAGGATTAGCGATCTTAAAGAAGGTAAAACAGCAGCTCAAAGTTCCTGTATTGAGCGATGTGCATTGCGTAAAAGATATCGCCGATGCCGCCGAAGTGCTGGATATTATTCAGATACCGGCATTTTTGTGCCGTCAGACGGATATCATCGTTGCCGCAGGCAGGACCGGCAAAGTGGTAAATATCAAAAAGGGCCAGTTCCTTGCCCCCTGGGATATCCTGCCCATAATCAGGAAGGTTGAATCCACGGGGAATAAACAGATCCTGATCACCGAGAGAGGGGTAAGTTTCGGCTATAATAACCTGGTCACGGATTTCCGCAGTTTGAAGATCATGCGCGATTTTGGTTATCCGGTGATTTACGATGCTACGCACAGCGTGCAGCTTCCCGGGGGAAAAGGCAGCTGCTCCGGAGGCCAGAGTGAATTTGTAAGCGGGTTATCCCGGGCAGCGGTGGCCTTTGGCTGCGACGGTTTATTCCTGGAGGTGCATCCTGATCCGGCCAACGCCCCGTGCGATGCGGCAAATATGATCAACCTTAAGGAATTAGAGGCACTTTTGAAACAGGTTAAGTCGATCAGGGCGGCTATAAAATGAAGATAAACATAATCAAGCGGGCAAGAGAGGTTTTGGATATTGAGGCCCAGGCCATCAGCCTGCTCAAAAAACGGCTGGGGAAGAATTTTGTCAAAGCCGTAGAGCTTATCCTTAGAACCAAAGGCAGAGTGGTGGTCAGCGGAATGGGGAAAACCGGGATCATTGCCCAGAAGCTTTCGGCAACCCTGGCTTCAACCGGCACACCCAGTTTATTTTTGCATACGGCAGAGGCAATTCACGGTGACCTGGGCAAGGTTACCGGCGAGGACATCGTGATCATCCTTTCCAACAGCGGTTCAACCGAGGAGATGAAGCAGCTGCTGCCGCTTTTAAAAAAGATCGGCTCAGGCCTCATTTCGCTTACCGGAGCTCCGAAATCAATCCTGGCTAAATACAGCGATGTAGTCCTGGATGTTTCGGTAAAAAAAGAGGCTTGTCCCCTGGGACTGGCACCTACGGCTTCTACTACCGCTGCTTTGGCTATGGCGGATGCTTTGGCAATATGTTTATTGGAGCGCAAAGGTTTCAAGGAGAAGGATTTCGCCTTTTTCCATCCCGGAGGGGCCTTAGGCAGGCGACTGCTTTTGAAGGTGGAGGATATTATGCGCACCGGCGGCGCCAACCCCATAGTAAAAGAGGATAAAAAGGTCTCCCAGGTTTTATTTGCAATTACGCGCTCCCGCGCCGGGAGTGCCACGGTAATAGATAAAAAAGGAAAACTAAAAGGGATATTCACCGATGGTGACCTGCGCCGGCATCTGGAGAGCGATAAAAACCTCACCCGTAGGCGGATAGCCGAGGTAATGACGAAGAATCCCGCCGTAGTGTATAAGGATATGCTGGCAGCCGAGGCAATGCGCATATTGCAGAGCAAACGGATAGATGAGGTCCCGGTGGTGGATAAGAATATGCGGCCGGTAGGCCTTTTGGATATCCAGGACCTGTTAAGGGCCGGCTTAATTTAAAGATATGTCTGAAGATCTCAGGGCGCAAGCCGGGAAAATAAAGCTCCTTTTGCTGGATGTGGACGGGGTATTGACCGACGGCAGGATAATCTATGATTGCGCGGGGCGGGACTCCAAGTTTTTTGACGTGCATGACGGATTAGGGGTTTATGTCCTGCATAAGGCCGGTATAAAGACGATCTTGATCACGGCCAAGAGTTCTAAAACCATAGGGCCGCGGGCTAAAGATATGCGGGTAGCCGAGGTCTTCGCGGATATTTTTCCGAAGTGCGCGGTGCTGGATAAAATCATGAAGAAATATAACGTTTCTCCGGATGAGATCTGTTTTGTGGGGGATGACCTGGTGGACCTGTCGCTTATGAAAAAGGTGGGCATGCCGGTAGCGGTTGCCAATGCCTCCAGTGAAATAAAAGAGGCGGCTCTTTTTGTCACCAGCTGTTCCGGCGGCAGGGGGGCGGTCAGGGAGGTAGCGGAATTGATCTTAAAATCACAGGGCAAGTGGGAAGATATCTTAAAGTTTTATGGGGCTTAAAAAGGCAGTTTTATTCTTCACGTTTTTATTTTGTGCCGGCGCATCCCTTGCCGCTGGCCCGGCGCAAGAAGCCGGCCAGCAGATCAATGATTTTTCCCTTTCCGGATTCGGCGATCAGGGAAAGAAGGCCTGGGACCTTTCCGGGAAATCCGCGGATATCCTGAATGAAGTGGTTAAACTTAAAGAGGTGGTGGGTAACCATTATACGGATAAGGATACTGTTAATCTTACCGCGGATAAGGGGGATTTTAACAAGGGTAGCGGGGTGGTACACCTTGAGGATAATGTGGTGATTACCACCTCCGGCGGAGCCAAACTTACTACCGATTCCCTGGATTGGGACCGTAAGAAGCAGATAGTTTCTACCCTTGACAGGGTGAATCTTCGCAAGCAGGACATGAACCTTTCCGGGGTGGGCGCAAAAAGCGCGACCGCCCTTAAAACAATGGAGTTGGAGAAGGAGGTGCGGCTGGATATACAGCCGGCCGAAGGCAAGAAAAGCGGGAAGGAAAAGATCATGATCACCTGCGACGGGCCGCTGGAAGTGGATTACGAAAAAAACATTGCCGTATTCAATAATAATGTTAAAGTGGAAAAACCGGACCTGACCATTTACAGCGACAGGATGCAGGTCTATTTCTCCCCCAGGCAGGAAGAGACCAAGGGGCCTAGTGAGTCCCTGGCTATGGCCAGCTCCATAAACAAGATCGTCGCCCAGGGGAATGTGCGCATTTTGCGCGGCGAAAATACCACCTACAGCCAGGAAGCTATTTATGACGCCAAGAGTAAAAAGATAACCCTGACCGGCAGGCCCCAGATAATCATTTATCAGACGGAGAATATGAATGCAGCTTTTGGAAACTAAAGGATTGACCAAGTCTTATGACGGCCGCCAGGTCGTCAGGGGCGTGGATATCACGGTGAAGCGCGGTGAGATCGTCGGGCTCCTGGGCCCCAACGGCGCCGGCAAGACCACGACCTTTTATATGATCGTGGGTATCGTTAGCCCCAATTCCGGCACGATCGTTTTTGACAACCATCAGATCACCGGCCTGCCGATCCATGAGCGCGCGCGTTTTGGCATAGGGTATCTTTCCCAGGAGGCTTCTATCTTCAGGAAGCTCACGGTTGAGGAGAACATAAATGCTATCCTCGAGACCCTGCCTTTATCACGGCCGGAAAGAAAGCGCAGGCTGGTTTCCCTGCTTGAGGAGCTCAATATCAGCCATCTGGCAAAGAACAAGGCCTATACATTAAGCGGCGGTGAGAGGAGGCGCCTGGAGATAACCCGGGCCCTGGTAACTAACCCCTCTTTTATACTTTTGGATGAGCCTTTTTCCGGGATCGACCCGATAGTGGTCAATGAAGCTCAGGAGATCATCAAGGAGCTTAAATCCAAGGGCCTGGGGATACTGCTTACCGACCATAATGTCCGGGAGACCCTTTCCATAACCGACCGGGCATACCTGATCGCCGACGGCACGATCCTTATTTCAGGCTCGGCGCATGACCTGATCAATCACCCGCAGGCGCGCCAGGTTTATCTGGGTGAGAAATTCCGCATGTGAGGTAAGAGTTAATTTCAAGAAAGGATTGTAATGAAAACCGAAGTAAAGAAACTGGATAGCACCAAGCGTGAGATCAACGTGACCGTAAGCGGGGAGCTGGTCAAAAATAAATTTGAGGATGTTTTCGCCAAGGTAGCCAAAGAGGCCAAGGTCCCGGGATTCCGTCCGGGGAAAGCCCCGCGGGACCTTCTGGAAAAACATTTCGCCGGTTCGGTCCATGAGCAGGTTTTAAAAGAACTGGTCCCGGATGTGTACAACCAGGCGATCGAGGCCGAAAAGCTTGACGTGATCGAACTGCCCCAGATAACCGAGGTAAAGCTTGACCGCTCCAACCTTTCTTTTAAGGCCACTGTCGAGGTAAGCCCGGAGATACAGGTGAAGAATTATAAGAACCAGAAAATAAACTTTAAAAAAATAACCGTCAGCCCCGATGAGATAAAAAGGCAGCTGGATTCCATAAGAGAGTCGCGCAAAGCCGAAGCCTTAGACGATAAATTCAGCCGTTCTTTGGGGTATCCTGATCTGGCACAGATGGAGAGGACGGTAGAGAGGCAGATCTTCCTTACCAAAGAAAACCAGGAGCGCTCGCGCATTGAAAATGAATTGATTGAGAGTCTGATGAAGGGTTTGGAATTCAAGCTGCCCCAGAGCCTGGTGGAGCGGCAAATTCAGGATATGCTAAGGCAGACAAAGCTGGACCTGGCGATGAAGGGCCTGCCCAGGGATAAGATCGAAGAGCAGGAGAAGGTGATCCTGGAGGGGATTACACCCGAGGCCAAGAAACAGGTCAAGGTGTATTTGGTTTTGGCGCAGATCGCCAAACAGGAAAATATCCCCGTTGATGACCATATGCCGCGCAAAGTTATGGAATTATTATTACGAGAGGCGGATTGGAAAGAAGCCTCATAAAATCGGAGGGAGATAATATGGAAACTAAATGTCAGACATTGGTTCCTATGGTGATCGAGCAGACTGCCAGAGGCTATGAGCGCGCCTATGATATCTATTCCCGCCTGTTAAAGGACCGGATCGTATTTATCGGCACTCCCAT
>JAHFFQ010000100.1 GCA_023247875.1 Candidatus Omnitrophota bacterium
ACTATTTGCGGAAAGGGCCTTTGATACAGACGGCAGGGGTCTTATTATCGAAGAATTCCTCGTGAACGGAACAGATTCTCCTGCCAGCAATTCTCCTGCAAAAAATACAGAGCTACCTCCCGCCTTAATTACCGAACAGCATAAATTGATTGCCAGGGCGGTTCTGCTGCTGAAAATACGGCGGGAGATAGAAATCCGGCTGGGAAGCTACCTCCATGTTTTGGCGTTTAACGGCGTTAATCCGGACAAGGAGAAAAAATATCCGCCGTGCTTAACAGACAGGCTAGGGGAAATAGTTAAAGAAGTTTCATCCATTTATACCTGCTTAGCGGAGATTGTTTACAAAAAAAGAGCTCCTTTTTGTATTGAAAGCGCAAAAGCATTACTGTCTAAATTAGGGGAAGTTGATTCAATAATCGGTTTAATAAACGGATTAATTGCTGAATATAAAGAGCAATTTTCCGAAACAAAAGGTGGCCTTTCTTTTACGAATGAGCTCCAATCTATTGCGAAAGCGCTGGATGAGGTAAGGTATAGCGTTGAGTCGTTGCTGGGTGACGCAAAAGTTAAATGCGACCTGGATATTGATATCATACTTAATCAATCAGTAGACTTAACCAGGTTTTATGCCGGAATCTGCAGTATCGAATCCCGCCTTAAACCCGGGACATTGCCGCTTATCTGCGCTAATAAAGCTGATTTATACCTGGTATTTTTATCTCTCCTGGCAAATGCCATTGAATCCAAGCCAAAAGAAATAGAAATAAATTCGTCACTTTCTGCCGCGAATAATATTGAGGTAATTATTCGTGATGACGGCATGGGTATGGGGGAGAAAAAAATTACCGGAGTTTTTGCGGAATTTAATCCTACAGAGGAAGGCAAGGGTTTAGGCTTACATATCGCGAAGGAAATAATAGAAAATGTCTATGGCGGAAAACTCGCCATCAAAAGGCGCCCTGGTAAAGGTATAGAGGTGACTGTCATCCTGCCCGTAAATGCGCCGCCGAAAAGAACAGAACCCTCACCTGTTTTTCAAGGCTCGCGGACAATTGTGAACTCTGCGTCATCCGCAGCGTTTTTAAATCAAGCTATTGAGCAGTCAACCAAGATATCCGGTCTTCATGAATCTTCCGGCATCCCCGGGACAGAACCTGTTTTTGACCATGGTCATCTCGGGTTAGTTTATACTCACAGCCTTTTGACTGAAGGAGCGGTTTTTACCGGAGAAAGAATAGAGGTTGCTAAAGATAGGGCCATGGAGAATCTTAAGGGGGCTGTCCAGGCATTAGATGAGGTATCTTTTCCGGTGTCTTATTATATCCATGGTATTCTTGAGCCTTCATATATCTCACGGCTCGTTCAGGGCCTAAATTACTCCGAGATCAGCCGGAAGATAGATAACGGAGAAATCCTGAATTTATCTTACAGCCAGTACAAGAAATTGACCCGCGGCCTTGAGCATTTAAGTGGCGTGAAGACCGATGAAGAGGAAATTGGTTACGGTAACGTAGGCTCACAAGAAATCCTGGAGAGTATGACCAGGGATTTGGAGGATAAACTGCGGGAAGAGCTGATGGATGAGGATAATGTCAGGAATTTAATCGCAGAGATAAATAATGGCAGGAAAATGATGCTTCGGGATTATTTAAAGGACTTGATGCCTTATTTTCATATTAATGAAGAGCATTTTGAAATCCTGGATGCCAGGAGAATCAATCCCTTCTTTATATTTTTAACCTTACGTATTTATCAGCGCACGACATTATCTATTGCCATAGGATACGAAAATAAGCATACGGAATATGAGTATAAGGGATTAAAGTTCAAGCACAGTGAGCGTTGGGGAAATTATTTTTCTCCCAGGCTTACCCCAGAAGGCAAACTAATTATTTCCCCCTACATTGACCCGGAAGAGCTCAGGCAGATTATCCAGGAGAGCCGTAAAAAAGGAAGGAAATTCATTTTTGATTTTATCCCCTGGACCTCCCCGGAGACGCTTACGGCGGATAATTATGTGAAATTCAGGTATGCGGAGTTGGATGAGAATGAATCAAGAAGACCCGATGAATACATTTTGAGAGAACATAATTATGGCGGCGTAGTCCTGCATCTTCCAGACGATAAAACAGGGAGGGTTAAAAAAGTTATCGTGCATAGGCGAGGGGAGGGGCAGGATCAGCTTTTGCCGAATTTTGATATGAAAAAGGATTGGTGGGATTACTATTTTTATTACCTGACAGATCTAACAGATAATTATGACCCGGACGGCTTAAGGATTGACCTGGCGCATGAAATAGCTGGCTTGGGGGGCGATTACTCGCTCCTTAAGGATTTATGTTTCTTTACAAAACGCTACGCCGCCATTAAAAACAGCCGCAAGTTCTATTTTCTTCCGGAGACTTATGATGCTCACCGCGGCAGGTTTGAGGCATGGAATGAGGAGGTATCGGCACAAGAGACGCCCTGGACCAGGCAACTGCAGGATTATTTCTCCAAAGCCACAGAAGGCCTGAGGTATCTTTTGAATAAGTGGCAGGATTATCACCTGAAGATTTCCGGCAAAGAAAGCAAAAGCCTGCTTAGGATTCAGGAAAAATTTATAGGAATATTCGCTAAATTATCCGACTCCTTGCTTAATCAATTTTGCAAAGTCCTGTCGGCTTCAGGCAGGGTATTACAACTGCTTGCCGAAGGGACGTCTATTGACAATATGTATATTCCTATACGATGTTATTTCGTGAATATTTCCAAGAATGATTTAGCCATACGCGACGCCGGTGGGCTCATAAGGTCGTTAGAATATGTCTTAAGCAGGCAGAAAAAATTAGTCTTATTTATTTCTACATATGACGACCAGCCATTTATAGATATCGTGCCGGACGAAAGATCATGGCAAGAATTTATGGAAATGTTCTTTTATCTGGGTAAAGCAGGTTTTGATGTTGCTATCACCGGAAGATGCTTCAGGAGGCACAGCGGCGAGATCATTCCTACGGCGGGGGGAGATCCGTATCGCATTCACGGCTTATTGGCGGGCTGGAATACACACAAGTTCGCTAGTGCCCAGGAGTTAGCCGAATGCTTGGAGAGCCCGCTCTATGAGCTTATTAAGGGATCCCAGGCGTATGATATTCTTAAGCGCCTGGAAGATATAGAAGTTTCATCAGTGAGCCTTGAAGGCCATTGTTTGATCTTCAGGGATGGAGAAGGCAAGGCGGTGAAGGGGTTTAACCTGGAAGATATGGTCAGGCGCTTGGCAGCATCTTCTTCCATTACGCAAATCCACGATGCCGTAAATCAGGCCGTAGCGATAGCTGCCGGGATCAAAGACATTCTTAGCCCCGAGGAGTTAGAAAGTCAGTGCCCGGAGCAAGGAATATTGACGGCATCCTACGTCAGGGCTTTAACCGGAATAGAAGGACTTAAGGAAAAATACGCAGCATTTGTTAATGAACAGGGTGAAGTTCCGGAGGAAATCGAAAAGAACGTTCGGGCGCTGTTAATGTTGATAGGTAAATTTAAGGAGCTGGAAGATCTGATCCCCGGGCTTCTGGATGTCGAAGATAAATTCAGCACAGATAAAGTTAAAAAGATAATACCAAAGATTAGGGGGGCGAATAAACTTATGCTTCCGTATCTGAAGGCTGTCTATATGGATACCGGGTTGCCTTTTGCCCTAAGAAGGGAAGCTGTTTTTAAGCTCGTCAAAAACATTCAAATCCGCACCTATCAGGCGATTATCCGCCAGCAATTATCCGATATAGCGTTCCATAAAGATATGCAGCTCCGCTTAGGGCTCCTTAACACCTTGATGGACGTAGAGTTCTTCCCGTTTCTTAATTACCTTATCCCGCTGCTGCATAGAATGCTTGAGGATAAGAAGAAAGAGCAGGAGATAAAGCAGTATATCCATTTTATCACTCATATGCTTGAGCTCAGCGAAATAATGCATAAACTGCGCAATCCTATCCACATTCTGGGAAGGTTCTCTAATATTCCAATCAATAAATTGAGCAGGGAAGAGGATAAATTGAGTAAATTTAGGATGTTGAAAGACATTAAAATATTGTCTAAAGCCAAGATTTCCTGGCTCATTAAAGAACTTTCCGAGGAGTTCCCTGAAGAAAAAAGATTCCTGGCCGCAGTGGAGCAGGCAGAAAATAGCCTGCAGGCAGTGAGTAAGAAAATAAGCAGGCTTCAAAGCCGCGTCATTCAATCAGGCAAAGAAATCAAGCCTTGGGAGGATTTGGCAAGACAGACGAAAAAAATGGATAGAATCCTTACGCAGTTAGAAAAGGATACGCAGAATAACGCATTAGATAATTTTTCGGAGCAAATCATCGATCTAATACCGCTTTTAGAAGAATTAGCCTATGGGAGAAAAGAGATATTTCGTTTATTCAGGAATTATAGAAATGCATGGGCGCAGGCTTTGATCAATGATAAGGTCTTCCCCAGGCTGGCGGGCTCATTAAAACAGCTTTATGCGCAGACTATCCAATGGATTGATATGGAGCCGGGTTCTAATTCCGAGTCAAAAAGGGAATTAGGGAAAGGCCTGTATGTCAAAGCCAAAGTGTATATGCCTTATATAAAGGAGATAATTGACGGCCGGGATAATTTGGAAGCATTTGCTAGGACGAGAATGACCGCAGAGGTGGAGTACAGCCGCATAAATGAAAACAGGGAATGGGTTGACCCCCAAAAGATCGAACTTGATTATGTTGAAATCGGCGGGCCGTATAAAAATGATTTTATATTCGGGGGATGGCTTATCCCCGAAGAGCCGGGAAAATATCGTTTCATTGTGCGGGTAAGGATTGATAAGGGCCCGTGGCGCTACATTACCGTCAGGATCAGGGTTCCTAAGAACATGGCCGGTAACGGCGTATTAATAATCTCCGCCAGCCCCGTATTTACCGAGGCAATTGCTTCCGCCGCCTCGGCGTTGGAACTATACGCCGCCGAAGGGAGAGTGGAGAAGGGAAGGCCTGTCATCGAACGCATAGCGCAAGATTCAATGCGGGGCAGGATTGAAGACGTTTTAACAGATGCACTCAGGGCGCTTGAAGTAAGAAAGGCCTGGGGGAATCTCCTTCCTGCGGGGGCAAGGTTTAATTTCCCGTTTTCGTTCACCGAAAAAAAGAATATTTTTACAAAGGAGGCCTCTGTATTAAGTGACAGGTCGTTACGCATTGTTTTCCCCCCGGAAGCGATTAACAGCCCCGCAGCCGTATCTTTTATCATACGGCATTTCCTGCATATGAATTTTATTAAGAGGGAAGGCAGGCATACTCCTGATGACGTAAGGAAGGTTTATGAGGGGGATTTAATCTTTGTATTAAAGATGAAAGACAGCGAGAGAAAAGAGATAATCAATCTCTTGAATCAATGCGATTACCCTGGGCATCAGACAGAGAAGTTCATGCAGCTGGAAGAAGCTTTAACCCAGCATAATCTGGAAAAGTTTTTCCTGACTACCTACGGCACAGAAAGGCCTTACGTCTCAAGAATCCCGGCGGCAATGATAAGAGAAGCCTTTGCGGCCCCTGAGAAGTTCGAGAGGCTCGGAGCTACGCGCGGAAGGGTCTTAAGTTTTATACTGGGGTTAATGTGGGTGGCCAAAGACGAAGATGAGTTCGGGGAGCTGCTGGAAGGCTTAAATTCAATTT
>JAHFFQ010000101.1 GCA_023247875.1 Candidatus Omnitrophota bacterium
CGCTGATTTTTGCCGGGTTTTTTGTGATCCTCGGCAAAGGGAATAGAAATATAGCGGATTACCAATACGGTTATTCCCTGCTGTGGGTTCCTCTGGTTTTAGTGTTACTCTGCGTTATCCTTGCCTGGCGCCGCGTACCTGATCCGGAAGTTTTAGAGACCCCTGTAATTAAAAGCTCGCAAACGGATAAGTTAAGCAAAGTTTTCTGGATATACACGGTTTTTACTTTTATCACCACCCTTGGTTTTGCCAACTTCGCGCTTATCGGTTTTCACTTTAAAGCCGCTGGCGTGCTCACTGACAGCCAGATCCCTTTATTTTACGCCTTAGCCATGGCCGTGGATGCTATAGCTGCTTTGGCCATAGGCCGCGCCTATGATATTTTTAAGGCCAGGCGCAATAATGAAAAAGCAGGGTTGATCACCCTGGTTGTTATTCCGCTATTCTCGCTGTTTATACCGGCCTTCGTTTTCTCCACTAATTTTTCCCTGGCCTTAGCCGGGGCAATTATCTGGGGGATCGTAATGGGGGCTCACGAAACGATCATGAAATCCGCGATCGCCGACCTTACACCCCTGAATAAAAGAGGGACAGGTTACGGGATATTCAATTCCGCTTATGGCCTGGCGATCTTTATCGGCAGCGCCATTATGGGGTTGCTTTACGAATATTCTGTCCCCGCGGTCATCATTATCAGCATAGCAGTTGAAATAGCGGCTATCCCCGCATTCTTTGTCTTAAAGAAAAATGCCTTGACAGCAAAATCATAAAATGCTACTATTTTTAAATTAGTAACACATTATTTGAAGAGGGGCTATGGCGTTAATCCGTTTCGGGGTTTCGATAGACAAGGGGCTGTTGGCGAAATTCGACGCTTTTATCAAGGATAAGAAATACACCAACCGTTCGGAGGCCTTCCGCGACCTGATCCGCCAGGAGCTGGTGGGTGAGCAATGGCAGGGTGGCCAGAAGATCGCCGGGGCAATTACCTTGATATATAACCACCATAAAAGGGAACTGGTAAACAAACTTATGGATATCCAGCATGATTTTGGAGAAATAATTATTTCCAGCCAGCATATACACCTGGACCATGATAATTGCCTGGAGATAATCGCGGTAAAGGGAATGCCTGGGGAGGCCCGGAAGCTCTCCGACAGCTTAAGGTCGGTAAAGGGGGTCAAGCACGGGACATTGAGCATGTCAACCACAGGCAAGGATATTTAAATATTATTTTTTGCTTAATAGTAACACGAATGTTGCATTAGTAACACAGAAAGGAGAAATGATGCTCAAAAGGTTTTTTGCCCTGTTCGCAACCGCTTTTTTTGTTCTTATCAATACAGCCGTTAGTGCGCAAGAAGTACCTTTACCCGCGGCAGCTCAGGAGGAATGGGACCCGCCTTCCGTGGGTCCGCTTACCACCTGGACTGCGCCTCTCTGTGATAAGGGGGAATTTGTTATCCAGCCGTTTGTTTTTTATAACAGGACAAGGGGCACTTTTAATTCAGGAGCGCATTATGACAGCCTGCCTGGGGGTGACAAAAAATATCAATATCAGCAGCAGCTGTTTATGCAATACGGCCTTACCGGTAGATTAGAGATAGACGGCCAGGCAGTTTACCAGGAAAATTATGTGAAGAACGCAGAGGGCAGCGCGCATGATAGCGGTTTCGGGGACAGCTATATTTTCTTGCGCTATTGCGCTCTCGAAGAAAGAAAATGGATGCCTGGTATAACCGGCTTGGCACAGTTAAAAATGCCCACGGGAAAATATCAGCATTTGGATCCGGATAAGCTGGGGACCGATTCAATGGGCGCGGGTTCCTGGGATCCGGGGCTTGGCGTAATTATGACTAAAAGGCTCAAGCCATTTATTTTTCATGCTGACGCCGTATATAGCTTTCCGCAGAGGACAAAGATTGATGATGTGGCAACGCGCTATGCCAGTTACCTGAACTACGATGCGGGGGTAGAATATTTTTTACCCGATGGCTTTAATCTCCTGTTGGAAATGAACGGTTATCTGCAGGGTGACACAAAAGAAGATGGTATCAGAACGCCTTCCTCAAATATCAACTATATTACCGTAGCCCCCGGTATAGGGTGGTCAAATGACAGGATTCAGATACTTTTGGCTTACCAGAGGGTATTGATAGGGACTAACACAGATGCAAATGATTCTGTAATTTTAACCGGTGTATATACTTTCTAGCAGGAGGAGAATATGCATATACCAGACGGATATTTAGGGCCGGGGACATGCGGTTTCTTTTACTTAGTTATGCTTCCGATATGGACAGCTGCTTCGCGTATCGTCAAAAAGACGCTTAAAAGCCGCCAGGTGCCCATGCTGGCGATCGGAGCGGCATTCAGTTTTGTGATCATGATGTTTAATGTCCCTATACCCGGGGGCTCAACCGGACATGCGACAGGCGGGGTATTAGTGGCGATATTGCTCGGTCCCTGGGCTGCCTGTATTGCCGTAACCGTGGCATTGGTTATCCAGGCACTTCTATTCGGCGACGGCGGCATTACCGCCATAGGAGCCAATTGTTTCAATATGGCTTTTGTTTTGCCCTTTGTGGGATACTACATCTATAAAATGATAAGTTATAACGCGGCTGTAAATTCAAAGAGGAGGGTTATCGCATCCGGAGTTGCCGCCTGCATTGCTTTAAACATCGCGGCTTTATTTACGGGGATAGAATTCGGGTTGCAGCCATTATTGTACCATACTGCCGGGGGCCAAGCCCTTTACAGCCCATATGGGCTAAATGTCGCTGTACCGGCAATGGCCCTTGAACATCTTTTTTTGTTTGGGTGGGTTGAAGCGCTGGTAACCGCCCTGGTAGTAAAATATCTGCAGAAGCATTCACCGGAACTTCTTGAAGAAAGTGAGGTGTCGCGATGAAACTTACCGCTAAATTATGGATCGGCATCGCTATATTGATTGTTTTGTCTCCTTTGGGCTTATTGCTCCCGGAACATTTTAAGGCAGGCAGCGCCTGGGGTGAATGGGGTGCTGATGAAATGCGCGAGCTGGTGGGTTATATCCCTAAAGGCTTGACTAAGCTTTCCGGGCTTTGGCAGGCACCGCTCCCTGATTACGCGTTCAAGGGGTGGGAAGAAAAAGGTTTGCCGCTTTTAAGCTTTGCTTATATAATATCAGCTGTAATAGGCATAGTTGTTGTTGTTTTGCTGGCCCTGATCATAGGTAAGATCCTGTCAAAGAAAGGCGATTAATCCCGGTGCATAAGAACAATAATTTCATAGAGCGCTCTATTATGGGCGCTCTATCATTCTTGAAAGATTCGATTTTCGCCGAGGAATATGCCGCCGGGGGCGGCTTTCTGCAGTCGCTGGACCCGAGGATAAAATCAATTACTTTTCTGTTGTTTATTATCCAGGTGCTTTTTAGCCGGAGTATCCCGGCTTTGCTTTTTCTTTACGGCTTAAGCCTTATACTTGCGTTATCCTCCGGGATCAATCTGGGGTTTTTCCTGAAACGCACCTGGGTGTTCATACCGCTGTTTGCTTTGTTTATCGCTATCCCCGCTTTATTCAGCAAATTCACCCCCGGTGAACCTCTATCCGTCTGGAATATCCTGGGATTTAAATTGATCATTACCAGGCAGGGTGTAGGTTCAGCTCTTACCTTTATCATACGCGTGGCTGCTTCGGTGTCCTTTGCCGTGCTTTTAACCATTACCACCAGGCACATTGAATTATTGAAGACCCTGCATATTTTTAAAATTCCGCAGGTCTTTGTGATGACCCTGGGGATATGCTACCGTTATATTTATCTCTTTGTGGGGATGATCGAGGATACCTACCAGGCGATCAAAAGCCGGGTCGGCACATCGGTGCATTACAAAAGCGGGCAGAATATAGTGGCCTGGAATATCGCTTTTCTTTGGAGTCGTTCATTAAAGCTGAATGAAGAGGTGTACAGGTCCATGCTTTCCCGGGGTTACACGGGAGAGGCCAGGGTATTGCATGAATTTAAGGCGGGGTTAAAGGACTGGCTTTGGCTGTTTGCCGTAGCGGCCTTATCCCTGGTTATACTATGGATGGCCTGATCTTCGGGTTAAAGGATGTTTATTTTTCATATCTGGGTAAATTCCCCGCTTTATGCGGCATAGATATCAAGATAAGCAAGGGGCAGAAGGTAAGCGTTATCGGCGCAAATGGCTCAGGTAAATCCACCCTATTGCAGATGCTCGACGGCCTCATTTTTGCGGATAAGGGAGAGGTTAGTTTCCGCGGGGTGGAGATAGATGAAAAGATATTTTATGATCCGGAATTTTCGCGCGATTTCAGGCGCAGGGTAGGTTTTGTTTTTCAGAATCCCGACACGCAGTTGTTTTGTCCGACGGTCAAAGAGGATATTATTTTCGGGCCTTTGCAGCTGGGGCTGGAAAAGAGCGAGATAGTAAAACGCCTGGAAATGCTTGTAGAGAGCTTAGGCATCCAGGGATTGCTGGAGAGGCCGCCGCATCAATTAAGCGTGGGGGAAAAACGCAAGGTAGCCATCGCTTCCACCCTGATCATCAATCCGGATGTCCTTATTCTAGATGAGCCTACTGCCGGGCTTGATCCGTTGACCACCAGGCATATAATCGACCTGCTTATTGATGAAAATACAGCCGGTAAGACGATCATCACCTCCACGCATGACCTGCACATCGTTCGAGAGATGTCCGATGTGGTTTATGTTTTTGGCATGGATAAGAGGATCGTTAAATTTGGCCGGGCAGAAGATATCCTGAATGATACGGCTCTGCTTGCCGCCAACAACCTGGTGCATATCCATAGCCACAGGCATAAAGATAAGATGCATGCTCATCCGCATTTGCACATAGAGCATCATAATGATTCCGTTTGATATTTCGCTCTCGGGATATTGTACGCGTGCGAAATTTTTCGCCTGATGTGCTATCGGTTTACGACTCACTCCCGGACAGGCTTACGCTTGAATGAGAGTCCTCCGTTCGTCGTAACTCCTCGCACACAATTGCCGAAAAATTTCCAATTGCACGCTTAACAATATCCCTCGGCAAAATATCTAAAGTTACCTGTTTACGGTAAGCGGGTGGCGAGGCTTGGCCTTGAGCAGCATCTTAAAATTCGAGCGGGCATGGTTGCCTCCCTATACGCGAAGCAGGCAGAGCGAGAATTTTACCGAAGCGCAGCTCGCCACGCTGGGGCGAGCAAGCGGTGCTGCGAAAGACAAGACTCGGCAGCCGGTTAGAGGAAGAAATGAAATTAAAAGTTATTGACCTGGGCCTGGTGGATTATCTGGAGGCCTGGAATATACAAAAGGATACGCTGGCAAAGGTGATCAGCAATGAGTTGGATTCCGCGTTGATCCTCTGCCGGCATTACCCGGTGATCACTTTGGGCAGGGGCGCAACGCAGGAGAGTCTCAGGTTTAGTAACGAATGGATCCGCTCAAAGGGCCTTAAGCTTTATAATATTGAGCGCGGCGGGGATGCCACCTATCATGGCCCGGGCCAGCTGACGGTTTATCCGCTCTT
>JAHFFQ010000102.1 GCA_023247875.1 Candidatus Omnitrophota bacterium
GATCCCAATGCATCTTTTCCGGCGCCTGGCCGTATTTGAACCAGAACTTCTGCCTGAAATACCCGGAGTTCCAGAGGATGCCTATGCCTGCTGCCGGCAGGTTATAGTCAGCCATGGTCTTGACCGTATCCCCGGCCAGGACACCCAGGCCTCCGCTGTAGATCGGCAGATCAATTATATTATCCTGGCGCAGGGCGAAGAAATAATCGGCTACGCGGAAGTTTGAGAAGACCGCGTTCTCCGGAAGCTTATTGCTGGGTTTAAGCGGAAGCTGACTGGATAATTTATTGTAGCAGCTGGTGGCCAGGCCATACTCCATGGAAAAATAGGCGATGCTGCTCTGTTCAGGGGAACGCAGGCGCCTCTCCGCCTTAACAATGGCATCAAGGGGCATGCCGAAATAGCTGTTATCTTTTATGTCCCCGGTATAATGCCCGTCATAATCATCAACCTGGACCAGGGAGTAAAATTCATCAATAAGATTATTTTCTTCCATGATCTATTCTATTCCCGCCTGAAATGCAGATAAATCCTTCCCCAGCCCTTATCGGTCTTCTCTAACCGCGAATAAAGCCGGCGGATCTCTTTTCTGTTCAAGAAATTAAGGATGCGCTTCTTAACGCTATCCGAAGCCGGCCCGTAAGCGACCTCAACTAAACTGGCGCCCCCAACCACGGCCTCCTTCAGAACCTTAGCCATCTTCATTTCCATGTCCGGGACTACCGGATAAAGATTTAATTTTAACTTCATCTCTTATGGCTGACTGAACTACCCCGCCCTTTAAACCGAGATGGCTTGACATCCCCACGTTTCTGCCAAGGCTTAAGCTGTGCACCTGCCTTGTCCCAAGGCTTAGGTGTCCCAACAGGAGCACTAAACTTTGGCTTCTTGCGCCAACGCATGGGATTATCTTTATGCTTGCGTTCAGGCTGCACAGTGGTGATCCCGGATGCGCAACGCCGCTTCATATAACTGATCGAGCGCCTGCCTTCTTTATATTTTCCTGTCCTTCTAAATGACGGATCATGCCTGGAATCGCCCTGCTGCTCCGGCCGGGGTAGCCCCTCTTTTTTAACGCGCTCTTTTTTGGGCTTCTTAGGCAGCGCCGGCATGACATTTATCGTCCGGCCTAATAATTCCTTGCCGTTCAAAGCGGCTATCGCGGCTTGGGCCTCCTTTTCATCAGGCATCTCCACAAAACCAAAGCCCCGGGATTTCTTCCCCTTTTTTTCCATCACAATTGCCACAATGGCAACCGCGCCAAAAGAAGCAAAAGCCTTATGAACATCAGCTTCTTTGGCCCCGAAAGATAGATTGCCTACAAAGATATTCATTTATCCTTTATGTATAAGTTCCAGTCCAGCTATTATAATAAATTAACCGCGATAATGCAACTTGTTTGGTGGGGGGAGCTGGCCTAATGCCATAAGCCGGTAACAGGATTATACCCAACTGCCTGCCTGTTGGAAAATGAGGAAAGGGCGTCCTTGGTTGAGTAATCCCATAAACCTGTGGCAGTACTATATTCAAGCCCCTGCGGGGATGAGGAGGAAAAAGCAGCATCCTTTTCAGAGTAACCCCATAAACCTGTGGCAGTATTATATTCAAGCGACTGCCTGGCGAAAGCGGGTGAGGCTAAGGCAAAGGCCAGGAAAACAAAAGCAGCCAAACAAAAAAAGCAACCCCTGGTTTTTAAAGAGCTGCTTAATAAACTTAATTTATCCTTCACCATGATCCACCGCTTTTAAGTGGCTGGTGAATTCATCTTAACACTAAAACGGAAAAAAGCAACAGAAATTATACCGGGGCCTTCCCTTACTTATCCAGACCTTTCCAAAAAAGGAAATAAAGCCCGATAAGTATGCTGGCGCCTATAGTAATATAAGTCAACTTTTCATCATGGAACTTTTGCTGCACGAATGAGCTCGCGACAATTCCGGCCATCCATATTATAACCGCGATAAGCTTTATACGGAATAATAAGCTGAGCAGCAGGATAATACCGACTAGTATAAAAGGATTCATCTGGCCTCCCCTGTTTCACTTAGCGGGAATTAAAAATTAATTATCTCCCGGAATACTTCCGGATCTACCTTGACTCCTCCGGTAAATGGGAACTCAAAGGACAATACCGCAAGCAGTATAAGGGCTATTAACACCGCAAGTATGGAGGCCATCACGACATGCGCGGAAAATATATCCGAACCGAAAAAGAAAGTAAAGCTTATAGTGGCTACGGCGCCGACCGCCAGGATAAACCACATGATCGGATGCAATCCGGTTCTTGACGCCACTATGCGCAGCCGGCGGGCCTCACGCAGGCCGTAAAGCTTGGATATGGACTCCAAGAAAAAGGCCTTCTCCTTTTCTGTCTTTGGCTCATAATTAGTATAGAAGCCCCAAATCTTCCTTAATGCCTGACTGGCTTCCATGCTCTCCTGTCCCCTGGCAAGCATCTGCCACTCTTTATTTACGACAATACCGGCGTAATCTTTTATTTGGCTGCGTACCTCATCCCTGAATGTAGCTGAAAAGGCGGCGCTGCTTCTGTGAAGGCTCACAAGGCAGTTGGCTTCTGTCTCAACATAGGATTTAGCCTTATCAAAATTTTGCCACGAGACCACAACTACAAAAGCAAGCAGCACAGTATAGGCCAATGCCACCGCTCCGAATATAGCCCCTGTCAAATCGTTATGCATCTTCAGTATCTTGCGCGGAACGAAACGCCAAACAATGGAAAGGCCCAACATGGACAATCCCACCGCGGTTATAATGACAAAAACGGTTAAAGGTATAACCGGTATATACAGAAGTAATTTCTGGGCAAAGGGCATTATTCCTCGACTTTCTTCTCTGCGGTAACATCCCTGGCTATATGCACGAATTCGACAATCTCCCCCTTTTCATTCTTGATCGGATAAGCGGTGACCTCGGAGTAGAATTTTCCCGCCGACCCCTGATGGAGGTGGACCTCTTTGGTCGGCAGCCCGGTCTTTAGGACCTGCGCGATGGGACAGATATCGTGGGGCGGCTGGCAGGGGATCTTCTGGTGGTGCGTGACCTCATAGCAATACTTTCCCGCCAACTCATCTATTTTACATCCGAAATGCTCTAAAAATGTTTTATTCGCCCATAATATCTTAAAATCCCTGGAAACAAGGATTATCTGCTCGGTAATCCCGTTGACGATATTCTCCAGGAACTGCTTTACTTTATACAACTCCGACTCCGCCTGCTTACGCTGCTCGATCTCGACATGGAGCTGTTTGTTTATGATGCGTTCGACGGAAGTGCGATTTTCCACCCGCTCCTCAACGATCTGGGAGAGCTGCCTGTTTAAAGATTCTATTTCTTTGATCAGCTGTTGCTTGGTTTTTTCTTTATTATTCATTCTATTTTAATGCAGAACCTTCTCAAAATGCTGGTAATCTTTTAAAGATTCCCAATTGCCTCCCCATGTCCAGCCCAAACGGATAAAAGTTTTTACAACCGGGGAGTCAAAGCTAAGCGTTCCCGGCTTACTCGTATCATATACCGCCCCGGGAGGCAGCACAATCTTTCCTTTGATATAAGGATTTTGCACGGGATTAATATCAATGGCAAATCCGTAAGCGTGCTTAGAGAGAGATTTTCCGCCGGTTACCAACCTATAATTAAAGGCAGAGGTGTTATTGGCCAACATGGAAAGATCATCCTCATTCCACTTCCCATTCTTAAAAAACCGGTCATGAGAAATAGGTATGGCCGAGCCGATGGGAAACTTTGTTTCAAAGGCGACCCGAAATACCTCCCGGATATCTTCCGCGAGCCTTTCATCTATAACGAGCTGGCCTCTGTGAATTTTAGCGTCAAATGAATAATACACCACATCTACGAGCCTTTGCCTTGCTTTAAATTCAGGAGGCGCCTCTTTTCTCAGTGCGTCAGACAATGACATATTACTGTCAATTATCGGATCCCCCAGGGTCCCCAGCGGCGGTTGCGCAAGTTGCCGGGCCGGAGTTATTTCCCCGCCCCTGAACCTCGCGGCGCAGCCGGATAAAACTACGGCTGAAAATAAGAGAAAGAACGACAAATACTTCTTTCCCTTATTCAACTCAAACCTTAGAATAGATATAATATAATCACACATTTTTTTTAATACACGCTATAAGTTCTCCTACAGTTACTGTCTTTGCTAAAAGCGAATATCCCCTGGTAAAGCTTGGTTGAGAACTGGCCTCTTCTTCTCTTACTATCGCAGTCAAAAATACGATCGGGGTATTTTTTATGCTCTTATCATTCTTTATCAGAGAAGCGACGTCGGTACCATCCATATCCGGCATTATTATATCGAGTAATATCAGATCCGGCCTTATGTTTCTAGCTGACCTGATACCATCGTCACCATTTGTTGCTATATATACCTCAAACTCGCCTGCCTGCTCTAGATTTTTCTTAACCAGATTACAGAACCCCTCCTCATCATCAATAATTAATATTCTCTTTTTATTCATTTGCTCCCCCCTTCTTACTCGGAAATTCTTAAAGTAATAATCACCTTAGTTCCTTTTCCCGCCTGGCTTTTTACCTCTATCAGCCCTTTGTGCATAATAATAATATTTCGGCTTACAGATAACCCAAGGCCAGTCCCTTTACCCTGGCCTTTTGTAGTAAAGAAAGGCTCAAAGATTCTTTTCAGGTTTTCTTCGGAAATCCCCATTCCCGTATCCTCGATTTCAACAACAACGGCCTTTTCTCCTTCCGGTTGCTTAACAAAGCCGCGAATAGTAAGTTTTCCTGCCTCGGGCATCGCATGGATTGCGTTTATGAACAGATTAATAAATACCTGTGTTAGTTTATTTTTGTCTACTAAAACCTTTGGCAGATCTTCCTGGATTTCCCTGACTACTTCGATATTCTTTAATTCTGTTTTTACCAGATTTAAAGAATTCTCCAGTATAGAATCAATGTATTCGGGATGTAATTCCAGCTTCGTAGCCCTGGAGAAATCCAAAAGCGAGATTACGATCCTATCTGCCCTTTGCGCGCTCTCCTTAACTAAAGATAAAGTCTCGCGTGGCTCTTTTGCCCCCGGAGATATTATTTGTTCCAAATAAGCAACTCCCTGCATTATGATTCCCAGGGGATTTCTCATCTCATGGGCTACCCCGCTTGCCAATTGTCCGATAGCTTTAAGTTTCTCCGATTGGATCAACTTATCCTGCATTTCTTTCAATTCATCGTAGGCCATTTTTAATTCTACCGCCCTCTTAGACGTCTGCTCATGCAGCCGGACATTCTGCAGGGTGATCGCGCCCATCCGGGCAATATTCATAACTACCGACACCTCCCTCTTCGTGAAAGGCTCAGCTGTTTTTTTATCGCAGACGTGCAATACGCCTAAAACTTCATTCTTAAATATAAGCGGGGCGCTAATAAATGCTTTTTGTAAATACTCTTCTTTTTTCAGCCTGTTTAGATATGATTCTTGCGCCAGATCGGGCACAAGCAACGCCTCTCTGTTGT
>JAHFFQ010000103.1 GCA_023247875.1 Candidatus Omnitrophota bacterium
ATTATCGCGCCCAGAACCTGCGGAATATATACCACTGTTCCGGGTATTTACGTATATAATCCTCAAATATATTTTTATATAACACCACTAAAGCAGCCATATCTTTTGCCCTATCTCCGGCAGGGGTAAACTCTATAGGTTTTTCTATTCTTAAGGTAAAGCTGTCATCAGGGTTCCTAAGCATGAATCCCGGGACAATCGGGGCCCCGGTAATCAGGCTTAAAGCTGCCGGGCCTTCGGGAAAATGAGCGGGAAGCCCGAAAAAATCCACCAGGATTCCTTTCCCGGTAAAATCCCGGTCCCCTACTAAAGCAACCATATGATTATTCCTGATTCCGGAAATACAGCTTCGCATTGCCTTGCCCAGGGCAATGACCTTAACCCCTTTTCTGTTTCTCTGCGCGTCAAAAAAATCATTGACCTTTTTGGTCTTATGCGGCAGGGCCACGACCCAGAAAGGATATCCCAACTGCGCGATAACCACCCCTCCCAGCTCCCAGTTACCCAAATGTGCGGTCAGGACAACCACTCCTTTTCCGCCGGATAATGCCTCGTCAAAATAATGCATCCCCTCTAATTTGATTTTCTTAACTATGTAATCCCGGTTGAGTTTCTCAAAGCGGAAAAAATCTGCCAGGTATTTGGCAAAATTGCGGAAAACCATCCTGCCGGTCTCCCGGAGTTCACTGTTTGCCTTTTCCGGAAAGATGACGCGCAGGTTATTCATTACGAATCTGCGGTCCCTGAACGCGAACAGGTAATGCAGGTCAGCCAGGAATACCGCGATGGCGTAAACCAGTCTTAAAGGCAGGGTCAGCGCGATAAATTGTCCGAAGCGGTAAATGTAGTAGTTTAACACGCCTTAAAGAGTTAAAAGGAGCCTGGCAATATCCATGCTTGCATTGGGCTTGGCGATCCCCGAGGCAGCCAGCGCAAGCTTTTCCAGCCTTGCCTTATCATCCAGTAATTCATCAATAACCCGGTAGGCCTCTTGGGGGTCATCCACCTTTACCGCCGCGCCTTTCTGAGTCAGGAAATTAGTATTGTTGGCCTCCTGTCCCGGGATGGGCTTGACTATAATCATAGGAAGCTTCATGCTCAAGACCTCCGCAGTAGTAACCCCTCCGGGTTTGGAGATGATCACCTTAGCGATATCCATCAATTCATGGATATTCTGCACAAAACCAAAAACATGGATATTTTTTTTGCAGCGCTTGATCTTACGGTTAAGGCTGCGGAATAATTTTTTGTTTGTCCCGGTAACGATCAACTCCTGGATATCATGCCTGGACTTCTCCAGGGATTTAACAATGGTCTTGATCGGCCCCAAACCCTGGCCTCCTCCCATGATCAACACCGCGGGTTTGGACCGGTCCAGATTCAACTTATTAAAGATCTCTTCTTTATTTAACGCCTGGTTAAACTTGTGATCAAATGGGATACCGTAAGGCTTGATCTTCTCCGGAGCGACCCCTTTCTTCTCCAAGCGCAGGGACACATCCTCCGAAGGGGTTATATAGTAATCCACCATATCATATATCCAATAGGAGTGAGGTATATAATCAGTAAGCACGGCAACCAGCGGAAGGCTCACCCCGTAGGTCTTCTTGTAATCCGCTACCATACCGCAAGGGTAGGCCTGGGTGCACACTACCATATCGGGATTAAATTTATCAAAGAGTTTCTTCAATTTCGGGGAGTTTGATTTGTGGATATTCTGCTTGATCTTCTCCAGCGCCTTGACTACCTCAGGGTTATCATACAGGTAATCCCAAAGTTTAGGCGTGCGCTTGATCACCTCCATATAGATCCGGTTAACCACCTTCTCGGATATGGGGTTAGTATAGTTGAAGGCGTTTATATTCAATATCTCGCTTTTGGGCTCAAGCTGCTTGATCGCCTTTTCAATGGCCATGGTAGCGCTGCGATGGCCGGAAACTTCCGAGATATACATCAGGATTATGCGTTTGGCAGGCATGGGCGGGTTAGATCCTGCCTTCCTTGCAGAGCTCCAGAAAAGCATCTGCCACCGACGGGCAAAACTGCCGGCCGCTTAGAGACTTGATCTCATTGACCGCGGTCTCCTTAAGCAGGGCAGCCCGGTATGGCCGGTCGGTAGTCATGGCATCAAAAGAATCGGCTACGGAAATTATGGAGGCAACCAGCGGGATCTGCTCCCCTTTTAATCCTTCGGGATAACCCTTACCGTCAAAACGTTCGTGATGGTATTTTACTCCCAGCAACGGCCCCTCCAGCTCCTTGATCGGCTTTAAGATATTCACCCCGATCATAGGATGCTCCTTAATCCGGTTACGTTCCCCCACGGTAAGTTCGCTTCTCTTATTCAGAATATGCTCAGGCACGCCGATCTTACCTATATCATGCAGGAGGCTGGCAACATGCAGGTCCTCCAGGAATTTATCACTGGGCGTTCTTTTGCTATTACGGTCGATCATTTTAGCTATCTCAAGACTGAAACTGGTTACCCTGGTGGTATGCCCGTGCGTATAATGGTCCTTGGCTTCAATGGCCGCAGCCAACGCGATAGTAGTGCGCAAAAACATCTGGCGCTTGCGGTCCAATTCATACTCCAGCTCCTTGAACAACTGGGCGTTGCGGATAGCCATGGACACGTTAGAATTAAGGGCGACGAAGAAATCCAGCTCTTCATCCAGGAATTTCCTGCCGTTGCTCTTCCTGCCTAACAATAAAATCCCCAGTAATTTATCGCGGAAATAACTGGGGACACAGACCACTGCTTCTAAAAGTTCCATCTGATATAAAACCTGGGCCAGCTGCTGCCTGGATTCCTGCTTTATTTTAGCGCTCGCCAGGCCGGCTTTAGCCTCCTCGTAAACAAGTGCCTCCCTGCCGAAGATAAAACTGTTCTTATGCTCCCTGAAGAAACGGATCAGCACATCATCTTTGTCGATACAGATCAGGTCCAGGGGCACCTTCTTACCAAGAGAGCCCTTGGAAACTGTGAGCAGATAACCCTGTTTCTCCTGATTATACAGGAAAAAACTGGCGTGGGTGATCTTTGCCTTATTGACCGCCAGGCGCACGATCATCTTGATCAGGAGATCGGTGTCATGCGTAAAGATCATGTTCCTGGCCGCGTTTTGGAGTTCCTTTTTATAATCTATAGCCATGTTCTTTATATTACTAGAGAAAACAAAAACTGTCAATGAAAATGGGGCGGGAATTAATTCCCGCCCCATTTTTTGTAAGTTTTTGATGCGGATTATTATTCTTCGTTGATCACCGCCAATTCCTGGCCTACCTCTACGCTGTCACCCTCGGCGTGTATTATCTCGGAAAGCACCCCTGAACACGGACTGGGCAGGTTAAAGGTGGCTTTGTCGGTGGTCAACTCAACCAGGTCTTCTTTCTCTTTAACCCTCTCCCCGGCTTTAGAAAACCAGTAGGAAACTGTCGCTTTTGCGATCCCCTCCCCTAATTCCGGCAAAATAACTTTTACCATGACATCCTCCTTAGTAATTCATTAAATCTCTCCAGCAGGCTAAGTTTTACTTCCGCAATCTCTACCTTCCTGCCTAATTCCTCTTCAATGCTGGTAACTTTGATATCCATGCCGCAAGGCTTGATCAGATCAAAATTGACCAGGTCATTCCGTTTTATGTTTATGCTTAAACCGTGATAGGTTACCCAGTGTTTTATGGCGATCCCGATGGAGGCAATCTTTTGATTTCCTATCCAGGCGCCGGTAAAACCATCTACCCTGGAAACACGCAGATTAAGATCAGCCAAAGAAGAGATAACCAAAGATTCCAGCTCTCTTAAGAACCAATGTATATCTTTTTTGAGATAACCCAGATTTAAGACCGGATAAACTGTAAGCTGTCCTGGCCCATGATAGGTCGCATCCCCGCCGCGCTCGATATTATAAAGCTTAACGCCTTGTGCGCGGATCCACTCATTATTAAACCTGAGGCTCTCCTGCGCTGCGCCCCTGCCCAAGGTGATCACCGGGTAATGCCGGCAGAGGATCAACGCGGAATCCAACTCATTGCTGATCACCTTTGCCAGCGTATCCTTTTGCATATTCCAGGCCTCCAGATAATCCACCAGGCCAAGGTCAATAATTTTTAATTCCATTTTAGTAAAAACTGGGAATTTCGTTACACTATAGACTGATGATTTTGTAGCGAATGTCGATTTTAGCCAATGGAGCTTGAGCATTGAGGGTATCCCCGTGGAGCGAAGCGACAAAACGGGGATGGCGATGCTGTCGAAGCTGTCTCCGCTAGAGCGGGACAGCTGAGTTCAGCAGCCACCGAAATGCGAAAGAACATTGGCGTTAAAAAATCGACCTGAGCGACAAAAGCAGCAGGCTAGAGTGTAACGGGTCAAAGCGCTTCGTGCACGGATTCCGAAAGGGTAGGGTGCGCGAAGATCATTTCCCGGATCTGACCGACCTTGAGGCGCGCTGATATGGCCACGGTAAAGATAGCGATCAATTCCGTGGCTTTCGGCCCGATGATAGAGGCGCCGAGTATCTCTGTGCTCTTGCGGTCGCTGATAATCTTAATGAACCCCTCTGTCTCATCGATAATCCGCGCCATCCCGGAGCCGAGGAAATCAAACTTATGCACATTGAGCTCAAGGCCACGGGCTTTAGCCTCATCTTCATTCATACCGACACAGGCGATCTCGGGACCGGTAAATATACAGGAAGGGATTATCCGGTTATCCGCCTTATAGCCGCGCTTGTTAACCATATTCTCAACCGCTGCTCTCCCCTGGTAAGCCGCGTAATGCGCCAGCATAACGGAAGAGGCGCAGTCTCCGGCAGCATAGATATTAGGGATACCGGTCTCCAGGTAATCATTGACGATAATGCGATTCTTCTCTGTTTTTACTCCCGCCTCCTCCAAGCCAAGCCCAAAGGTATCAGCAACCCTGCCCACGCAAACCAAAATCTTAGCGTAATTATTGACATCCAACGTAGAGGCATCGGTATCCGTATCGACCTTGATGCCTTTCTTCTTAAAAATGACCTCTATCTTTCCGGCAACCTCTTTATCCGCTCCAGGTAAAAGCTGCCGGCACTTTTCCACGATACTCACCCGGCTTCCTAAGGTTGAGAAGAGTCCGGCGAATTCGCATCCGATAACCCCTCCCCCGATGATCAATAATGACTGCGGCACCTCCTGTAAGAGCAGGGCCTGGCTGCTGTTGATCACTTTTAGGGGATCAAATTTAAATCCCGGCAGCTCAACCGGCCTGCTTCCGGCAGCGATAAGTATGAATTTTGCTTTGATCCGGCGGCCGTCAACCTTTATATCGTTTGCGGAAATGATCCGGGCCCTGGAATTAACAAAATCAATGCCGGCAAGCCTGGATCGCATGCCTTGGCCAAGCTGGGCAACGATCTTTTCTTTCCTTTCCTGTATTTTGCCGAAGTTAACGCGGGGATTGTCCAGCTCTATGCCGAAGCTTGATGACTTTTTCACAAGGGA
>JAHFFQ010000104.1 GCA_023247875.1 Candidatus Omnitrophota bacterium
TTCCAACAATAAAGCTCTTTTTCGCCTCGGCTGCTTTCTGGATGAGATCCTTCATTTTCTCAGTATCCTTGGAGCCCGTCTTTTTCTCTAAGGAAGCCAACTCCTGGTTAAGGGCCTTGAGCACGTCATCCACCTGGGATACCGACTGGGCATTATTCAATTTATCCATGAGCTTATCCATTAATTCCTGCTGCTCCGATCCCATCTGCTGGCCCTGTTGTAATGAGCTTTGGAGGAGATCCGAGAGCTTTTCCTTGTAATCCACCGAACTGCTCTTTCCTAAAGAGCCCTCCTCTTTACCCATATCCGCTAATTCCAGTTTCGCGGCAAGAAGCTGCTGGAGATTCTCGGTCTCTTTTACCAAATTATCCCTGGCATCTTTAGTGATATTACCCTGCTTGTAAAGTGTATCTAATGACTTCTGCATCTTTGAGGCAGCGGATGTGACCTGGTCTTCCCTGCGCCCCGAACCCATTTTCATCAATTCTCTCACTAATCCTTCGCCGGAATCCGAAAGGTTGCTTTCCTTGATCTGCTTCTTGGCGGACTCCGTAGATTCTTTAATAAGCTCCCCTAACTTCGCTTCCAGCATATTTTTCGCTTCCGAGGGCATCTGAGACTCGTTCGCTTGGCGCATCTTCTCCAAAAGACCGGAGATCTGTTTTGCGACTTCCTTCGGGTCATTGGATTCTTCGGCAGTGCCGAGAACACCTTCTAGATCATACGGCTTGCCTGAGTCCCGGCCGGAGCTTTCTAATTCTTTACGCAGCTGGTTATTTTCTTTAAATGCGACCATTTCTTTTTTTAGATTGAGTATTTCTTCCCCCCGATTAATGAGTTTCTCCTCTCCCGGAGAGCCCGTCCCGCGCATCTTTTCTAACTTTTTATCTATTAATCCGGATTCGGAGGCTCTCTCCATATCGCTGATTTGCTGGCTTAACTCATTAAAATCCTGCTTTTTATTTTCGTCCAGCCCGTTAATTGCCTCCCGTAAAGAATCAAATTTCTTGCGGTATGCCTGGTAAGATTTCCATTCCTTAAACTCTTTACCAAGCTGTTTCAGCTGTTTCTTTCCAACATCGGAGATGGAGGACTCGTTTAGGGTCGTCCGCAGCTGTTCGCTGTATTTATTGATACCGCTAAGGGAATTACTATACTCCATTTTATTCACTGAGCTTAAGATATCGATCTTTTGCCATAATCCGACATGGTTATCTTCGATAGTTTTGCCGATATTATTCTTTATGCGGGCCAGGTTTTTCAGTATTTTATTGTCAACATATGTTTTGACCGAATCACTTAATTCTGCCGCCTTCCTTTCCCCCTGCTCTACATCCAAGCTATGCAGCATGCCCAATATCTTCATTTCGGCTTTTCCGACATCACAGGCATATGGCTCTTCTTTAACTAAGAGGTCCTGGGTTGATGCCAGCACCTGATACATTTCATCGGTAGAGGCAAGCTGGAATGTCAATCTGGTAAGCTCTGCCTGAATTTGTTCTTCCTGAAGAGATACCTCCTGCTCTTCTTTTGCCTGCGATTCCAGCTCATCCGCCGAAATTACATCTTCATCCTTCAAATACCCCCATGTTTTTATTTTTCCGAAGGGGATATTAATGAATAATGCCCAGGCTGTAAGCGCGGCCAAAGAGAGCACAATAACAAAAAGCGCGCTAAGCACGCGCTGTCTTCTTTTTGCTTTATCCGGCCTGCCAAAAAGAATGTAGAGTTTTATTCTCGCTATCAGCAGAAGATCAGAAATGAATGCCAGGACCAGGATTATAAAAGGGTTATTGTGGCTCCTTGTTAACGAACATATACAGAAGAATAACAAGATGCTAAAAACCTGCATAGAAGTTAGGTACCCCTGTGAAAATGAACTGAAGCTATTTACCACTATTAAAATGGACAGGCTCTTGATACAGATAACAATTACCTCTTGATAGAGAAAAGTGGATTTAAACACATAGTAGACCGTTCCCAGTAAGATTAATAAACTGGAGGCGAGAGTTGCCAACCTCCTAAAAGAATAAAGCTGATTGCGGCTAACATAAGCTAAGCCCGCGCCTATGATAACTCCGGCAAAGAGATAAATCCGCAGTGGAGAGGCCTGCGGGGGGAAGAAAAGCAACAGGGGCAAAAAGAGCAGGAAGGTCAAAAGGCATTCTAAATGAAAATAGCGGTCTTTATTTTCCATAATCTACATCAGAATTTTTCTTCCAGGTTATCTTGACGAGCGATATAAATAGGATTCAATTTAATTGTTTCGGATACGTCAACACTGTAATCTTTTATATCTTTGGGGCCGGGACTATCCTTAAGAAATGTGGAAGAGATCAGGACTACGGGTATCAAAGAGACGTTTCTGGCTCCTAAAGAAAGCATGGCCGGAAGATAAGCCTTATTTTTATCCGTCATCACGACAATCAAGCTTGAATCCTCCAGGATATCGCGATGAAAAGTTTCAAAGAGCTCCAGTAAAGTCACCCTGCTCTCTGGTTGCGCAATGGTCAAGAACTTAAAGATCTCCTCCAGGTGATCGGCCCCCTTGTTGAAGGGCAGATGGACTACTTCCCCTATATGAGAAATGATCTCAATGGATACGCCCAGATTGATGAGATATTTAGCGATAGAGGCTACGATTTTGATAATATATTCCGCTACGGATTCCTTGCCTTCCCCGAAATTATCCTCCTTCTCCAGGTTGAACATTATGGTCGCCCTAAAAAAGCTCTGGCGTTGATACTCTTTTACGATCAGCTGATTTTTCCGGGCAGAAGCCATCCAATGTATCTTCTTTAGCGGGTCTCCTCTTTTATACTCCCGTACCCCGTAAAATTCATCATCATCTCCGCTTACGCGCGATGTCTCAAGGCCAAGCCACGGGGATGTGCCTTTGTTTAAAGCCGGAAAGTTACGGATAGGGAATGTCCGCGGATAAACATAAAGTTCGGAATATACCGGATATGTTTGCTTAAAGTAAAAAAGGCCGAGCGGGTCAAAAAAATACGCGGTCAATGGGCCTATATCATACCTGCCCCTTTGGGGGCAGAAACAATGGTATACCAGCTTGTTCGCCGAACCTAGCCCTAAGGAATCCAGCATAATGAACCTCTGTCTTTCTTTTGGGTAGGTACAGCTTAAATAGTCTTCAAAGACAATGTCAAAAATAGGCAGCAGGCTTTTATTCCTGATTTCTAATGTGATCTCCAGTGAATCATCCTCTTCTATTTTAAGGGTTATCTTGCGCTCCAGATAAAGCCTCTTACCGGAATACACCAGGGCCAGCCAGACAAAACTTACCAGCGGCATACATAAAAGAACCCAGAAAAAAAAGCGGAAGGAGGCAAAAGAGGTCTTGAAACTCATAAAGAGGCTGAATGCGAAGAAGATAAGGAAGAGGAGCCATTTTCCCAAGAATTTCTTATACATGCTTATCTTAAGAAATCGGGGTTTGCTTCAACAGGTTATCAATAACCAGCTCGGGCGTCATTCCTGCGATTACGGCTTTAGGGCGCAATATTATCCTATGTTTCAATATGCATGGTAAAAGCTTAATAACATCATCGGGCACAACATAATCCCTGCCCTCCATCAGCGCCCAAGCACAACTTGCCTTCATAACGGCAATCGAGGCTCGCGGGCTTGCCCCGTGCTTTACAACTTCGGATTTACGGGTTGATGATACTATTGTAACAATGTATTTCAATACATCGGGAGAAACCTGGATTTTCTTGACCTGCTCCTGCAACTTTAAGACTTCTTCAAGGGTCATAACCGGGATAACATCTTCTACGGGATGCTTGATCTTCTGCCCGGAGACAATCTTGATCTCCTCCTCCATAGATGCATACCCTATGCTGATCTTCATCAAGAACCTGTCTATCTGGGCTTCTGGCAAAGCATATGTCCCCTGATACTCTATGGGGTTCTGTGTAGCAATGGTCATAAAAGGCTGCGGCAAAACAAATGTCGCCCCTTCAACAGTAACCTTATATTCCTGCATACACTCTAAAAGAGCAGATTGCGTACGCGGAGTAGTCCTGTTAATTTCATCAACCAGGAGAATATGGGTAAATACCGGTCCTTTTCTAAAATCAAATTCGCCGGTCTTGGGGCTATAAACGTATCCCCCGGTAATATCAGAAGGAAGTAAATCCGGCGTAGCCTGCACCCTTTTAAATTCTCCACCTATGGATTTAGCCAGCGTCAAGGCAAGCATTGTCTTGCCCAGTCCGGGGATATCCTCAATTAAAATATGGCCATTCGTTAATAATCCAATGGTCAGCAACTTAACTGCTTCCCTTTTTCCCACAATAACCTTCTCTATGTTTGCCACTAATCTATCGATATCCTTATTTGCCATCATCCCCCTCCCTTGTAGAATATTTCATTATTCTCATTCATATTTTTACAAAAGTAGTTGTGTATAGATACTAGCCCGCAAAACTGCCTTTTCGGCATTATAATTTAATCTGGAATTTATTAGCGGCTAAGGTTATTATATAGCAATTTCCAGTATTTTGCCAAAATATTTTTAATTGGGATTATTTTGAGAATTACCGTTCAAGAAGGTGCCTGGAGGGGTCAGATTTTTCTATTCTACTTTTCTAATGAATAATTTAATTCAACAGGAAAATCGCAGGAAACTCCGTTAACCGCAGAAATGCCTATAGGATGGCCTAATTCTTGGGCTAAGATTACTGGTGAATTTGCCTTAGAAATGGTTAACCTCTAAGTTAATGTTAGAGATATGGTTAGGTGCCTATTATATACTCAGATATTTATAAAATGCAGGGTTAAAGCTATCCTGGCTAACTAAGAAATTACTCCCATAATACTTTTGCCAGCGAACCATTGGAATTGCTTCTTTTTCTTATTGTATCACGGATAGGAAAGTTATAAATAGATTTCACTTCTGGATTGCGGGCGATTTAGCAAAAAAGGTGATTCCTTTTACTTATTTTCCAGGAAACGGCGTTAATCCTTTTTTCAGCCTGGGGATTACAACTGTTAGCGCGATAGCCGGACTGACATCCCTAAATTGGCTATTTTCGTCCTTAAATTTTATCATCATGTCTATAAGGTCGCCTAAGGTCATATACTGGCAGTCATTAAGGAATTGCTTGGCAGCACCGTCATCGGTAGATTCCAACTGCATGGCATCCACAAAACCGGCGATATAAGCAACGTAGATCATTCTTCTTGTCGCTTCATCCATTCCGCGAGTCTGATTGTACAGGCTCTTTGTCAAAACCATATGGATATTGTTCTTCACAGGTTCGATCTTGCGATTCCTGTCCAGGGCAAACAGGGTCCCGGTTAAAACTACAATGAATAAAAAAGTAGCTAATAATTTAATCCTCGTTTTTGGCCTCCTTGCAATTTTATACTTAGCTCACCACAGGCTATATGTTCCCTGCCTGCAACTAATAGTATAATCTTAGATAAGATTCGGTCAAGCTTTATATTGCTCACC
>JAHFFQ010000105.1 GCA_023247875.1 Candidatus Omnitrophota bacterium
AGAGCCGGGACGCCTTCGTTCCTAAACCTTTACCCCGAACGCCAGGCTCCCCGAAATAGACCCACAACTCCCCCTCAAAAGGCAATATATTCTTAAAACCACAATTACCAACATGCGTACCACCCTCATCAAGGATCGCAAAAACCTTCTGTCTGGAGTCCGACAAAGTTTTTGAGAAATATTGGCAATGCCCTTCCCAAGTAATTTCTCCCCGCATCAGAAATAACCGCCGGATCTCAGGATCACTCACCCAGGCAAAGGTTTTCTGAATATGCCGCTCATCAAAAGGAATAAGGCTGCACTCTTTATGGTTCATACACCTAAATTAACAGTTTCTCTTCCACCATATGCTTCATCAGAGGCTCGGCTTCATCAATATCCACCTGAGCCCTGGAACCAAGAAGCTTGGCATAATACCGCGGAGAAAGCCCCTCTCCCGGCCGCACCACCCTGATGTTATCTGTAGAAAAACTTTCCCCCTTCTTAATAGGACGCGACGTAAAAATCGACCTGCGGAATCTTAAGTTTTTAAGCTCCTGCTGATCCGGGCCGTAAAAAGGAGCACCGAGAGCTTCCTCAACCTGACGAATACGCGCAACCATCCCCTTGAATTCTTCGGGGGTCAAAGAAAAAAAAGAATCCAGCGTCTCTTTCTTACGATCCAGGCAAAAATGCTTCTCAATGATCGAAGCCCCTGAAGCAACCGCAGTCGCCGCCGCCACTACTCCTAAAGAATGATCCGAAAGGCCCACCGTGACTCTAAACCTACGCGCCATATCAGGAATAGTGCGAATATTCATCTGCGATAATTCCGCCGGATAAGTACTGACACATCTCAAAAAAGCGACATTTTTCGCACCATTAGACTTCAAAACACCTACAGCATATTCTATCTCCTCCAAAGATGCCATGCCGGTAGATAAAATAACCGGCTTCCCGGTTCTTGCGACACATACCAAAAGAGGATCATCCACCAGTTCAAAAGAAGCGATCTTATAAGCCGGCATACCCAATTCTTCAAGAAAATCAACGGCACCGGCATCAAACGGCGTTGAAAAACAATGCAAGCCTATTCGCTGGGCTTCATCTTTGATCGGCTGATGCCATTCCCGCGGAGTGGAACCCTCAGAATAAATATCATATAAAGTTTTCCCGCCCCAAACCTTATGTTCGCCTATTTGAAACCACGGCTTACGGCTCTTAAGCGTCATCGTATCCGCAGTGAAGGTCTGTAACTTAATCGCGTCAGCACCCGACTCTTTTGCTTTTTTCACCATTGCCAGCGCGCGCTGAAGGTCTCCTCCGTGATTCGCAGACATCTCGGCGATCACATAGCAGGGATAACCCTCTCCGATACACCTCTCTTTTATCTTAAATTCCGGCATACTCCCTCAATCTTTGAACATCTCTCTCAAAATCATCGAGAAGATCTAAATGCTCTTTTCCCGTTTCCAGGGTGACATGCTTTCCCGGTCCGATCAGGCCGATCAAATATGGCAAATCAAACTCTCCCGCACCCAAGTGTTCATGCCCATCCTTGGGAGAATAAAACCCATCACACAAATGATACACCGCGGGGTCCATAGTTAAAAAATCGGCCAACACATCTTTCCAGCCTTTGCCAGCAGAAATTGAATAACAAATGGCATGGCCAAAATCAAGACAAAATCCGCGGCCTGTACCCGACATAAGAAATCGTATTTCTTCAGGAGATGCCCCTAAACATCTCTCGCCTCGTAAGCCCACCTGCGGCTTGTTCTCAATAAAAACTTTTTCATACATTGAAGGAGCCTGGCTTTCAAAAGTTCGGAACTGAAATACGGCCTCTCGCTGATCACCGTCCAAACCAGGATGAAAAATCACAAACTCCGGCAATAAAGCGTAAAAAAACTCTTCGGCTTGTTTCACCATCTCGAGATTCGTATCCCTGCAAGACGGGTCAGCCGGATTAAACCCAGCGACACTATGCGGGGCATGCAGGATATACGGAATGCCAAGCGCCTTCCACAGAGGTATTGTTTTTCCAGAACCGGGTACGACAAAAAGCTCAATGTAGTCAAACACTTTACGGACAAACAAATCTCGGGCAACGGGAATACGCTGCGTGTTCGTCGACCACAACTTAAGCCCGATCTTCATCTTATCAGACAACCTTCCGATCATCAGCCAATGACTTCTGATAGCCTTGGTTACGCACAATGCCAGCATTCATCTTGTCGATATCCGGATGCCCGGCCAGAAATTGCACTATGTCATTCATGTGAAAGAAATCGTCTTTTTGATACAAAGCATCAAAAACAGCGGACAATTTCTGATAATCCCGGGGCTCATCCAATGTCCAGCGGTGTTTACTCAAATCAATATCATGCGCCACGTTGACTTTTTTAGAAACTTTACTCTTGATCATATAAGGCGTTACATGCTCTCGTTCAGAAAACATCCGCGCTTCCTGCCAGGAGCGCCGTAATGTATCAAAACCAAACACCTCAACATCTTCACCATCAGGATAAGTGGGCTGTAATATATTCGCTGCATAATCTGCGCCTGCGTCAAAATACCTCCCAATGACCAGATCGATAATATCGGGGTCGATCATTGGGCAATCTGCCGTGATACGAACAATATGTTGAGACTCAAAAAGCCGTGCGCACTGATAATAACGGTCAAGAACATCACTCGCTGAACCGCAAAAAATACCTACCCCCAAACCGCTGGCGAAATTCACCACAGCCAGATCTTGAGGATCTACGGTCGTTGCTACAATTACCCGATCCACCAACTGGGCGTGCCGGCATCGGCGTATCACATGTTCCAGCACAGGCTTGCCAGCCAAAGGCATGAGCACCTTGTTGGGCAAGCGGGTCGCCCCCATTCTGGCTTGAATAATGGCCGAAGCTTTCTTCATGGCAAACTCCAAAGCACAGGGTTTACAACGTTTTCCGGGATGTCCTTAAAAATATTTTCATCGACTTCCAATGTTGCGTGGGAAAGAAAAGTTCGCGCATTATCCGCAACTTGTTTACTACTCTCCGCTCCGAATATAATAAATGACTCCGGCCATCTCTGCGCCGCATACCCCAAAGCTAATTCCAAGCGAGTTAATTTCATGCTATGCGCCAGTTGCTCCAGTTGCTCCAGATAAGGCAAAGCATGTTTGAGCGAATCCGGTACGCCAGCAAGAGGAATCAACAAGAGTCCTTGAAGGAAAATGCTGCGCACGAAAACCTCTTTGCCGCATTCGTAAGCCTTTTCAAAAACGCCGGCTTCTTCAAACCTGCGGTCCAATATATTCGCCGGCACCTGGATCATATCAATCCCGTCAATATCCAGGGCTTTAAGGGCTTTTTGCGGCGAGTAAAACGAAGCTCCGATAGATTTTACCTTGCCCCCAACAACCAACTCCCGTAGATTTGGGCCCAATCCTTTATCCCAAAAACGTAAATCCTCTTCATTATGCAATAGCAAGCCTTCAAGCTGACTTATCCTGAGCCTGCCTAAAGAATCCTCTACGGATTTCTTAACGGTATCTTCCCTGCTGAAATCCATACCGGGAGTCAGCTTACTATAAACCTTTGCCCGGGTGCCGACTTTAAGTTCACCAAAGACCCTGCCTAAAACTGCTTCACTGTCCCCGTACCCTTGAGCAGTGTCAAAACGCGTAATCCCTTGGTTAAAAGCCGAATTGACTATATCGCAGGCACTACTAAAATCCGGTTTGCCAACTTCATTATTGATCCCATAAGGCATCCCAAGCTGAGCAGTACCAAGAACCAGTCTATCGATCATTTAAGTAATCCGTTTAAAACCCGAAGCTGACGGCTCACCTTTTAACGCGGCCCGCAGTCCATCGGTATCTTTTAACTGCTTGATGCGCCCAAATACTTCATCCGCCGCTATCAAATATGCCCTAACATGGTCTTTGGTATGCGCGAACATAGAATAAAAAAGATTTGACGCCAAAAATCCCTTCATCAACATTTCCTGCACAAAGAATGCTTTCATAACCGGTTGCTCCTGATCATCAAAAATAAAATGACTAAGCGGATATATCCCGGATATCTTAATCGGTAATCCATGCCGCAAACTGGCTGTCTTCCAACCATCCTGAACCAACCGGCCTATTTCCATCAAACGCTCATGCGCTTTAACCTGGCGAAATTTCTTAATTGTTGCCAGGGCAGCTACAGGACCGATACGCTCTGTCCACATCGTGCTGCTGATAAAACTTTTCTGCGCCGATTCCATAACAGATGCCCGGCCAATGATCGCCGCTACAGGATAGCCATTACCCAATGCCTTCGAAAAGACCGCGATATCAGGCTTGATCCCATAAAGCAAATGCGCGCCACCGCAGTTCATACGAAAGCCTGCCGATATCTCATCAATGATAAAGACCGCCCCTGCCTCATCTGCCAACAGCCTAACACCCTCTAAAAAACCCGGCAACGGCTGAGCGCTGCGCACCGGTTCCATCACAATAGCTGCGATCTTATTTCGATTTTCTGAAACAACTTTTTGAAGACTGCCAAGATCATTGTAAGAAAAGACCAAGGTCGTTCCCTTAAGCGCGCGCGGCACACCCACGGGGCTCAAACCAGGAATAAGGTGTTCCCCTAAAGCGTCCTCCGTACCAACATTCGCAGCCAGATACCAATCATGCCAGCCATGATAACCACAAAGGACCACAACATCACGGCCCGTATGCGCCCGGGCTATCCGGACTGCGGCCGCCATAGACTCGCCACCGCTGCGCGCGAAACGAGCCATCTGTGCCCAGGGATGCATACGGCAGAGCTCCTCTGCCAATTCAACCTCTTCCGGGCAATTCAATGAAGAACTGGACCCCTTCTTGACTGTTTCTATAACCGCGGCATTAACATCAGGATCGGCATAACCAAGGACATTCGCTCCGATCCCGCCCATGCTCATATCAATGTAAGCATTGCCATCCAGATCCCAGACCTTTGCGCCCTCAGCTTTGCTGTAATACCCCGGCCAAACGCCAAGCGAAAACATATCCGGGCGTTTAGACAAAAGCCCGGACATGCCCGGGATGAACTGTTTGGCTTTCTTTTGCATTGCCTGGGACTTTATATTCTCCATGATAATTCCTATTATTTTGATAAAACTTCTGCTAAAGAATTAACTACCTTATCGATGTCCTCATTGCTCATAGCCGGAAAGATTGGTATAGAAAGGCACTTCTTATAATATGCCTCAGCAGAGGGGCAATCCCCCCAATTGCTTCCGAAGTTCTTCCTGTAAAAAGGCTGGGTATGCACCGGTATATAATGGACCTGCGTGCCTACCCCTTTATCTTTTAACCTTTTGATGATATCCGCCCTATCTTTCCCGAGCGCGTCAAAATCAATTTGCAGGACATAAAGATGCCAGTTAGTAAAACAGCCCCTGGATTCAAAGGGCAAAGTGATAAGCTTATTATCAGCAAAAACATTATTATATGTCTCAAATA
>JAHFFQ010000106.1 GCA_023247875.1 Candidatus Omnitrophota bacterium
AATACATATCCGGGGGGGCGCCTGCGGCAAAATCCAGTTTAAAGAATTCCGTATGCTGCCAGACATCCGCGCTGTCGCGGGAGACCAATACCGGCAGGTCCCCCTTCAGGAAAATATTATTCCTGGCGGCATGATCCCGGGCGGCCTTGAATTGCTTGAAAATAACCCACTGCAGCCACATCTGGAAAACTATTTTTTCAATATTTTCCTGCTGGAAATCCTGTAAGCACTGCCTCTCCCGGTTTTTAAACTTATCATCCCACTCATACCAGGGCTTACCTTGATGATGCTCTTTAAGCACCTTAAAAAGCGCGAAATCCGGGAGCCAATAATAATTCTTCCGTTGAAACTCTTCAAAATCCAAAGCTCCGCTTAAATCCTGAGCAAGGTAAACATCCCAAAGCAGGCGTAGTTTTTCCTCTTTTACCGAGTAATCAACATACATAGGGCTGCTGCCGGATGATTTGAATTTTTCTCCTCTTAATCCGGGGAAATCATTTAAACAAATATATGATTCTTCAAGGGCAAAGGAACTGGTGGCATCATACGGGCAGAAGAGCGCACCGGCCTCATTCATAGGCAAAAGCTGGATTATAGAATTGGCGGTTGATTTCGCCCAGTCAATGACCAGCTTTAGGTCCCCGAGGTCCCCGATTCCGTAGCTGTCTTTGGAATAGACGGAAAATAACGGCACCAAAACCCCGCTGCGTTTCTTAAAACCGATATTCTTCCAATTGTCTTGGGATATACTTGTGGAGAGATGTTTTGCGAGAATATTTTCCGGCATATTCTTAAATTATCCAGTAGGGAAGATCAACCGGAGTATCTTATCTGACCAGAACAAAGATAACAAAGCTGCCAGAGAAAGGAATGGGCCGTAAGGCATAGTGTGGTCTTTTTTCGTGACCAGATTTACGATACCGGTGACCAGGCCTAAAAACGGGGCCAGGAAAAAGGTAAGCAGTACCTTTTGCGGGCCCATGAAAACGCCGATCATGGCAAGAAGCTTTACATCCCCTCCGCCCATGGATTCGGTCTCTCCGCTGATCGCCGGCCGCTTCAACCATTTAAAATAAACCAGATCAAAAAGCCGCCCAGTCAGATAAATGATCAGTCCGCCGGCGATTATACCCGAAAAAGAGCGCAGCATAGGCAGAAAGCTGTATTTCAGGGGATTAACAGTCAGGCCTTTCACCGAGGCCATAATAAAACCTATGATCAAGCCGCCCACCGATATCTCGTCGGGAATAATCCGGTGGGAGATATCCACAAAGGTGGCGATGATCAGGCCCCAGAGCATGACCATATAAAAGAAAAAATCATAGCTTAAGCCAAAACGGTTAAAAAGGGCGACCGTAAGCAAGGCGCTGGAAAGCTCAACCAGGGGATAACGCAGGGAGATCCTTTCTTTACAAAAACGGCACCTGCCTTTTAGCAGTATATAACTTATAAAAGGAATGTTGTCATAGCCCGGGATCCTCTTCTGGCACTTGGGACAATGCGAGCGAGGCCAAACCACGGATTCTCCTTTAGGCATACGGTGAATACAGACATTCAGGAAACTCCCTACTATAGAGCCAAAAACAAAAACGATTATCCTTGCCAGCATAAATCTCTCCTTTTTTAAATATGCCCCTCTAATGCCCTGTACATTACCTCTTTTGGCGCAGGCCTGCCTGTCCAGAGCTCAAAGGCAGCCATACCCTGATATAGAAGCATGCCCAAACCATTTGCTACCCGGATACCCCTCTTCTTAGCAGCCCTTAATAATTTTGTCTCTTTCGGATTATAGATCAAATCATAAACCATGATATTCCTGCCAAGAAGACCTGTGTCAATCACACAGGGGTCACTTTCTTTGAGGCCGATGGGAGTGGCATTAACCAACAGGTCAGCCTCTCCCACAGGTAACTGCGCAATAGAAGCGGCGTGGTTAACGGTAACTCCTTTAAAATTTTCTTTTAAGTGGCCGGCCAGTTTAGCAGCCTTGTTGTTATCCACGTCATAGATGGCAATAGAAGCGGCCTTTTCTTTGCAGAGATAAACCGAGAGAGACCGGGAGGCGCCCCCCGCACCCAGAATAATGACAGCTTTTGCCTGCGGCTTAAATCCCAGGTCATCTTTTAAACTCCTGATAAACCCCTCTCCGTCGGTGTTAAACCCTTCCAGCCTATCCTCTAAAACCCTGATGGTATTTACCGCTCCTATGATTCTTGCCTCATCCGAGAGCTTATCCAGAAAACTGAAAACTTTCTCTTTATAAGGCACGGTTACATTCAGGCCGTAAACATTCTTTTCCTTTAATGTCCCGAAGAAAGACTCCAGCTCCTCCGGTTTTAATTCAAAGAGCCGGTACTGCGCGCTTATTTTTAACGCGGCGAAGGCGGCATTATGCATCAAAGGAGAAAGGCTGTGCGCCAGGGGCAAACCGATAAGGCCGTAGATTCTTATTTCCGAAGGTGTCATCTTTTAAAAATTATGCTGAAGAATATATTCCAGTGTTCCGGCCGGAAATAGGTAAACGGCTGGGGATAGGCCTTCTTTAATTCATATATGATCTCATCCTCAGTCAGCTGCCTTCTCTTGCTCACTAAACCCGGCTCCTTCGGCTCCTTCTTCGGGAAGATACCGTAGATTATATCCCAGAATTTTTCCCAGTCGCTTCTTTTAAAATCCCTGAACGGTTGCCCTATATAAAGCTTCAACTCGGTTTCCCTTTGAAGCAGGGATAGGGGCCTGTTCCTTTTAAATTCAAAGTTTAGGTCGTAGGAAATATAATCGATATACTCTTTGGCTTTATCGTAATTTACCCCCAGGAAATCCTTTATCCGGCCCTGAAATATGATGATGAGGTAGAGGGAAAGAAAACCTACAAACAGCAGGAATTTTGGCAGGAACCTTCTAAATGGCATACTTATTTACGGCATTCAGGTACGCTAATATTGAAGCTTCGATAATATCGGTGCTTGAGCCGCTTCCGCTGTAGATAATGCTTTTTATCCTCAGCTTAAGGTTAGCATGCCCCAGGGCATCTTTACCGGAAGTGACTGCTTCCAGGCGGAAATCTTCGAGTTTTGCTTTAAGATGGGTGATCTTATCCAGCGCCCTAAAACAGGCATCTACCGGACCATCGCCGGTTGACTCTACGCTGAGAAGCTTGCCTCTTTTATCCAGGGTGATTTTCGCGCTCGGCTTGATATTGGTGCCGGAGGAAATTGAGAAACCAGCCAGTTTCCAGGCCGGCTTGATCACCCGGATCTCATCTTCGACAATTATCCTTAGATCATCATCGTAAATATCCTTCTTTTTATCCGCCACATCCTTAAAGCGCGCAAAAGCGCGATTCAACTGTTTTGCATCAAGCTTAAAACCCATATTCTTGAGCCTGTCGCCAAAAGCATGCCTTCCGGAATGCTTGCCCAGGACCAGCTGGCTGCTGGATATGCCCACTTCATGCGGATCCATGATCTCATAAGTAGAGCGCTTCTTTAAGACCGCGTCCTGATGGATCCCGGATTCATGCGAGAAAGCATTTCTTCCGACGATGGCTTTATTCGGGGGTATAACGAAATCGGTCAGGTTGCTTACCAGCCGCGACGTGCGGTAAATTTCTCTGGTATTTATCCGGGTGAAGAAATCGCCGAATACGTCTTTGCGCGTTTTTAAAGCCATAACGATCTCTTCCAAGGAGGCATTGCCGGCGCGCTCCCCTATGCCGTTGATCGTGCAATGCACCTGGCGGGCTCCCGCCAATATCGCTGAGAGGGAATTAGCGGTAGACAAGCCCAGGTCATCATGGCAATGGATAGCGATGACCGCTTTTTCAATATTAGGAACGTTATTCCTGATATCCGTGATCAGGGAATAGATCTCCTGGGGATAGCTGTAACCCACGGTGTCGGGGATATTGATCGTGTTTACCCCTTCATCGATCACGCTTTCAATGACCCGGTAAATAAACTGCCGCTCTGAACGCGTGGCATCTTCGGGAGAAAATTCTATATCCGCGCAGCGCAACCGCGCAAAACGCGCCGCGTATTTAGCAATCTTAAGGATCTCATCTTCTGCTTTCCTGAATTTATACTGCAGGTGAATTTTAGAGGTAGCCAGAAAAATATGGACACGCGGATGCTTTGCCGGCTTTACCGCCTTTGCCGCGGATGTAATATCTGCTTTCAGACAACGCGCCAAACCGCACACAGCGCTTTTCTTGATCTTGCGGGAGATATCCTGTACCGCCTGAAAATCTCCGGGTGAGGCAACGGGAAATCCCGCCTCAATAACATCCACCCCCAGCTTTTCCAGCTGAAAGGCAATTTCAAGCTTTTGCTGCGGGTTTAAAGAGGCCCCCGGGGCCTGCTCCCCATCGCGTAATGTCGTATCAAAAATTATTATCTTCTCCATCTCGCTCCTATATTCTACATTCTACCTACTACTTTTTCATCCAGGGCATCATCTCGCGCAACTGCTTGCCTACCTTCTCGATCAAATGCTCCTCACCGGCCTTCATCAGGCTGTCGAAATTCTGGCGTCCGGTCTCATTCTCCTTGATCCACTCCCGGGCGAACTTTCCGGATTTGATCTCCTTTAACATCTTCTGCATTTCCTTGCGCGTCCTCTGGGTAATTATCCTCGGGCCGCGGGTAAGGTCGCCGTAACAGGCGGTATTGGAAACCCTGCGGCGCATACCGCTTATACCGAATTCCTGGATCAAATCCGTGATCAGTTTTAATTCATGCAAAACCTCAAAATAGGCGATCTCCGGTTGATAACCTGCTGCGATCAGCGTGTCAAAACCTGCCTTGATCAATTCGCTCACACCGCCGCAAAGTACGGCCTGCTCGCCGAAGAGATCGGTCTCCGTTTCCTCTTCAAAGGTCGTCTCGATCACTCCCGCGGTAGTTGCCTTCAATGCCTTGGCATAGGCCAGGGCGGTCTTGAGAGCGCTTCCGCTGGCATCCTGGTAAACAGCTACCAAAGAAGGCACTCCTTTGCCCTCTTCATACATTCTTCTTACCAATGCGCCTGGCCCTTTGGGAGCGACCATGAACACATCCACATTTTTCGGCGGCTTGATCTGCTTGAAGCGGATATTGAACCCGTGCGAAAAGCAAAGCGCCTTTCCTTTTTTCAAAAACGGCTTGATCGCTTCTTTATACACCTTGGCCTGTACGTGGTCCTGCGTAAGTATCTGAATGATATCGGCCGCTTTTGCCGCTTCCGCCGCGCTCACCGGGGTAAAACCATCCTTCTTCGCCAATTCAAAGTTAGGGGTCCCCTCCGTCTCCGAAACAATCACCCGGCATCCTGAATCCCTCAAGCATAGCGACTGCCCGCGGCCCTGTATGCCGTATCCGATGATCGCGATCGCCTTATCTTTCAAAATATTCAAGTCCGCGTCCTGGTCATAATAAATCTTCGCCATCT